>JBFKSL010000001.1:0-37083 GCA_041626995.1 Ketobacter sp.
GCCTTGCAGGCAGAGCAACGGAGAGCTGAACAGTTTAGGGAGTCTCAACAGGAGGGCTTATTAACTCAAGCTAAAGGCGTAGGTGAGGCCGCTTTAACTTTCGGCACTGGCGCAACAACTGGGGCGCTTGGGCTATTAACAGGCAATGCCCTTGGTGCCCTTGGTGAACTAACAGGATTTCTTGATCAAGGTGAGGGCGAAAGATTAGGTGAAAGGCTTGCTGGTGAATTTACATACATTCCAGAAACAAAGACAGGTCAAGATATAGTAAAAGGAATAGGCGACTTACTGGCTCCTTTGCCGCCAGTATTGGGAACCGCGCCACTTACAACAGCCGGAGGCTTGACCAGGCTGGCATCAAAGACGCCACCAGCAAAAAGGGCAAAACTAAGTAGGCAGTTAATAGCCGAACAAATACGTGCAGGGAACCCCAACACTGAGTTGGTTACAAAGACACTAACCGAGGCTGGTGAGGTTGTAACAAACAAAACAGCTAAGCGATCACTTGATATTTTAAAACGCTCAATTGGCGAAGATAGGGCGGTTGGTACTGTTTCTGTGTTGGAAACGATGTCACCAACATCAAAGAAGCAAGTTAATAAAATGTTAGACATCATAGACAAGGGAAGAATAGACCCTGTTTTCGGTCAAACCAATAGACCGTCTGACATTTTAGGTGATGCAGTTGCCAACAGGGCAAAGGCCATTCACACAATAAACGAAAGAGCCAGTAAGCAAATAGGCTCAATATCGAAGGGGATAGATAAAACCGTTGACATAAGCGCGCCCGTTAACAGGTTTGAGCAACAACTCAGGGACTTGGGAGTTACATTCTCTATCGGTGATGACGGGTGGATCACGCCTGATTTTTCTCGGTCCAGATTTGTCGGCGGCAGTCAGAAGGACCTAACGGTTTTGATTAACAGCCTGAAAAACCCTAAAAAGAAATTTGCAAAGGCGCATGAGCTTAAGAGAGATATAAGGGATAACATAGACTTTGACTCCATCGGGCAAAGTCAGTTAAAGGGGCAATCTGAACAAATCCTAAAGGAACTATCCAGAGGTATTGATAATATACTGGATGAAACTTCGCCTAAATATAAAAAGGCTAACGAATCCTTTGCTAAAACCGTTGCAATAAAGGACGCATTCGAAAAATTGGCAGGTCGGGACGTTGGAATATTTAACGACCTATCAACCAAGGCACTAGGCGGCAAGGCTAGAAGATTGGTTTCTAATGCCGAGTCAAGAGTTGGCATAGAACAGCTATTACTTGCAGCAGACGACACGCTTGGTAAATTTGGTGTCAAGTTTAAGGACGATATACCAACACTAGGCTATATAGTCAGCCGACTAGAGGATACGTTTAAAATTGAACCACCAAGGTCATTCCAAGGCGGGATTGAATCAGCTTTAACAAGGGTCGCTCAGGGGCAAGGAGTAGCACAGACAGCCCTAGAAGGGGTTTTGCAAACTGGCAAGAAACTAATTGGCAGGGGCGATCCAGATTTCGGGAAGAAAATGAGAGCCTTTAGATCTCTAACAAAAAAAGAACAGGGTAAAAAATAATGGCATTCACTCAAATAGCGGGTATAGCACCAAACTTTAGAGACTACAAAAACGATTGGCTGAAAGCTTACGAACCGGGCACGACCGCTCCAAAATTAATGTCGGATAACGACACGGGTTCGCCAACAGTGGCAAAGTATGAAATAAACGCTGATGGCTTCCCTGTCAGCTCTGGTGGCGCAATTGTAATCCCGCACATAGATGGGGATTACGATCTATGGCTATTCCCTACAGAAGCCGAAGCAGACGCAAACGACACAACTAATGCGATTCGATTGGCTGATGATATAGAAAACTATTTAACGAGTTCAACGGTAGGCGACGCTATAGGCGGATTTGTCACATACGATTTTGACACCGTAACAAACGCCAAAAACGGACAAACGATAGGCGGCGAGACCGTAACATTAGAAGTCGGCGATGTAATACGGATAAAAGAAAGGGGTAGCGCGTTATTTGATGTAATAGCGGGAACGGGAACCGCCAACACTTACAACATAATCGCTCATGCCACATTGAATATAAGCTTTTCGCTTAGAGTGAGTAAGATAATAAAACCTGTTGAATGGGGCGCTATTGATGGACAGGACGCAACTTCGGTTTTACAGGAAATATCATCAAACTTAACATCATACACTACAGTTGACTTTGAGAACGCGGAATACTTTTTGTCGGCTTCTGGATTGCCAGCGGACCCTTTTGGTCACAGAATTTTCGATCTTAACAACAAGGACGGAATAAGATTTATAGGCAACAGAGCAAGAATAAAATGCACTAACCACGATGTTGCGAATAATGGCGGGTTGATGTTTGTTTTTGCTAAGGCTTGTAATGACTTTAGTGCATCGGGTTTTGATTTTGACATGTCGTTCACTGGGATAAACACAAGTTCTAGTTTTTACCCTTGGGGTGGGGCTTTCGTTGGTAATGACGGAAGTGATGCTGATGCAGGTGGTGTGAGAACCCAAGGTAATTTGAATGGAAATTGGAAGATATCTGATTGTACATTTAAGATGTTTCATCCGTCTGGTCAATTTGCCCAGTCCGGTACATCATACCTTGGCGATCCGAACAACGGCTTTAAAATATTCCCCATTTCCGTCTTTGGCCCGTTTGATGCCGTAGCATATGCAAACCAATGCAGAAAGATAACAATAGACAATTGCACATTAAAAGAGGGTGGAAACTCATATGGCTTTTGGACATGGGCGTGGAATGACGTAAGCATAACAAATAACACCGCCGAGTCATTTGTGGCAAAACAATCTAACCAGTCAGGAGTCTTTAGTGGCAGGGGTGAACCCTTTATTAGGTATCATCAATTCCACTGCACCGGACTAACAGTAATAGGCAACGATTTTAGAGCAAAGCCATGTAGCGAGAGGGTAACTAGCGGCTTTGAGGGCAGCGGGGATTTTATGCACTATAACACCAACCTTTTAGGTAATTTCGGACATGGAAAATGCTCGGTATCAGGTAATGTGATAATGCTGGGTAGGGGTGATGATGCGAATGCCGTGAACGACTGGGGTGTATATTTAATAGCTTACGGCTCAATAAGTGTCGTGGGTAATTCTTTTGACGAGTCACCGGAAACTACAAACGCAAGGGGCGGCAGCGTTGGTATTTACTGGAATGCGGAAAGTGTAGGGGGGCAAGGTAACTCAACTCTATCCGTGGTTGGGAATACATGGAATGCCGCTTGTGACTATCAAAACAACATAGTCATATCAAATGGAGGCTCAACAAAGGACAATAGAAGACTTAAGCAACTAACGGTAAATGGAAATACCACACTAGGTCAATCGCAGTACTTTGTAAGCATGAGTAATACAGGCACCTCTTACGGCGTTCAGGATTTGAAGATTTCTGAAAACCTAATTAGTGGAGAGTTCAACATCTTGTTTGATAAAAACAATACAAACTCAAGGGCAATTGAAGTGTCTGGATCAGAGACCACCGATATGTGTGATGTGTCTAAAAATGTAATTAGAGGCAAATACTACGGGGTAGAAACAAACAACCACTCAGGGCGTTTTGTTGCCGACTATAATGAATTTATTGATGTTAATACTCGGTGGGTCGGTGTTATCCCAATAATATCAGACAGAGGGGACAACGCTCCAACCGATGCCGCCGCCGATGGCTCTATGTACATCAGGCTGAACGGCATTACCGCCAACGTGCTATACATGCGCGAGGCTGGGGCTTGGCGCGTCGTCGGGTAAAAACTCGTCAAGTGTGGGTGCAATTTCGCCGTTGCACTCACATTCATAGCAGTACTCAATCCACATCCTTCTAATTTCTTGCTCAGTCATTGTTAAACCCTCGGTTTATGCCCTAACTTGCGTATAACTTCACGCTGTTTAATTATAGCTTGTTCTATATCTTGCCAAGCTGGAAATTGCTCTTTCAGTGGCTTGTGGTTATGTTCACCTTCCAACCAATCTAAATGAGATTGCCCATACTTTTTAACAATAAAATCCCTATACTCTGCCCTCATTCCAGAGCCATATTGATTACATTGTACGCTACATTGTTTATGTATGTTTGTAGGCTCAAATCGTATGGGGGATACACCGCCACGACCAACAGCTATAAAATGCCCAGCATCATATTTGATATTGGGGTTAGTTGTCCCGCACGTGCAACAAGGCTCGAATTCATCCCTAATCAATATTTCTTGATTGACTAGTTTTTGCAATTTGTCGAACCATTGTGAGCGCGTCATGAGTGCCTTTAATTTCTCCCTGTCCTTCCTCTTTTGCGCCTTCTCACTTTCCTTTAGTTTATTCGCCTGTTTCCTTGCTCGCTTTAACCTATCGGCCTCGCGCCTCTTCTGGCTCTTTTCTATAGCGCAGGTGTCGCTACAAAAGAAATATTTGGGAGTCTGAACTCCAACAACCTTTCTTTCATACTTGCCACAATTTGCGCATTTCTTTTTACTGGCCATTTTGACCAACCACGAACGGCAATACAAATTGAAGCACTACAGCGGTTGTAATGCCGACAACAAACGAAAACGCGAATAATGCACTAATAAACAACAGCGCCCACGTTACAATCTCTTTTACCCTAGCCATACTGTTAACCCCCATAAAATAAATGTAGTAATCACAACCCAAACCAAGGGTTCTTTAAGTAAGTCTTTCATAGTCTTTCTATCGTTAAATCTTCTATTCATAAATCCCATCCTTGCCAGTTTGGATCTGTCAAAACAAAACCCTTGCCGCCCATATCTCTAAAAATATTATCCAAGTAAACCCTATTCTGCTTAGAAGTCATTAGCCTGGTTACAGGAAAGTCTATAGGTTCCTGCATTAACAAAAGTTTATCTTCATAACTCAGTGGTTTGATAATCTTGTCATACTGCAATCTACACGCCTCAGATTCTTCCCGCAGTATAGGCACGCCGTAGTGTAGTTTAAGCGTTGCACGTACCATTTCAGGTGTTATTTCGGGGTTTAGTTGCTGCATTTGCTCAGTTAGTTCTAAGACCCACTTTCTTTGGAGCCTGTTTTGATTGACTGAGCGTTTAACGCCATCCACTAACGACACAGTAAACTTCCCCTCTCGCCCCTTGATATGGTTGATTAGTTTAGCCTTGTCCGTGTCGTTGTGAACTGCGAAATTAACGGTTTTCATTTGTCCATCGGCGCAATAAACAACTCTATTGCACGCTCTATATCATCAATATCCGCCAGTGATTGCTTGTAGTAAACACACTCCCCATGATCTTCAATCTCAGCCACTTGTACACCATCCTCGTCAACCGTGTAATGAGCAACAAACCCGTTACTCAACTTGGCATGGTGAAAATCGTTGCACAAGTCACCTTCCTTTACCTCGATTACCTCAATCACTTTTCCGCCCCTCTGCTATATCAGACATGACATCAACCATACATTCGTGCAAAACCTCAGCCGAAAACCTGTCTAATTCTTGTTGAATCTCGTAGTTTGACGTAAGCGAAGGAAGCGCCACAACCTTATTAAATATGGCTTTTTCGGTCTTTGTTTTGTTGTTCGCGAGCATAAGACCGCCGAAAGATATGTATCTCAACACTGCGACTTCATAAGCATAATTAGCAATCTCGGCGCAATCGTGCATTTTCTTATAATGTTTCTCCACGACCCACGATTTTGACGTCGCGGGTACGGATAACACAAGCAGCAATAAACAGGTTAATTTTTTCACTTTGCTAGCTCCTTATAAATACTCTTAACAATTTTAGCAGCTTTAACGCCGACAGTATCGTGTTCGGTATGACCCTCTGCGATTAGAGCGCAGGCTATTTGTATGACGTGGTTTATTGTCTCGTTTGAGTAATCCCCAAGCTTGTCGGATAGCTCTGCAAGCACGCTGCTTTTAATCATAACATACCCCTTACTTTATCAATTGCTAGTTTAAGATTATCCTCAGTGACAGATGTTGCAATCTCTACAACCCACTCCCCACAATCCATGCCTTGGCCGTTAACCCTAAGCACATCAAAGTGGCATACATTTATTTGTATAGACATGCTCGGGTAGCAACCCTTGTTGGCTTGGACCTCGTTAAACTCATAAACCAAACCCACCAATTCTTGTATTAATTCCTTCATGTTTATCCCCTTTTTAGTCTACCTTTATGAAACAGAACTTCTGTTCTGTTCAAAGTGTTTAATAAATTCCTCAAACTTACAGTCAACTGACTCGGCAAGCATGATGCCCTTGAGTATTGTGCAACCAATTATGCCCCGTTCAATTTCTGACACATGACCTCGGCCCACACCGCTTAACGTGGAAACTTGTTCCAATGTCTTGTTAGCTGCTTTTCTCTTGGTTTTTAACCATGAGCCGAACAACTCTCTGAATAGTTGCTTATCCATTTTAAATCTACCTCAATCCGCCCCACGGGTTTGATTTCTTAGGTTCCGATGCTGTTGCTTTGAAAATCGAATAGCCAGTTTCCCAACTTTCGCCCGTTCTCACTCTGAAAAACTCAAACAAAGTAGATTGAACGCCATCCTCAAACTGAATGCCGCCGTGCCTTCCTTTTTCCATAAATTCGTCAGGTGAGAAATTCTGGTGTGTTACCTTCTCCCCGCGTTGAATGGCTTTGATTGCTTCACCTTTTAACACTGTTAAAAATCCTCTATCTAAGTACACTTTCCAACTTTATAGAGAGAATGCCGCTTACTATCTCTATAAAGCCCCTATTTGTTCGTAACGCTAAACCCTAAACTTTTGTGTAGTCGCGTTTCGATGGAGTTAATACTACACGTTATTTTTTATTGTGCAACCTTTTTTGTTGCAAAGTCTGAAATTTTTATTTAATATGTACTCGTTCCTTACAAATAAAGGTGTTAATTATGGACTTAGGATTATCGCTAAAGATTGCTTTAGCAAGAAAGAAAATGACTCAAACAGAACTGGCTAATGATTTAGGTGTTAGTAGACAAATTGTAACCAGGTGGGTGATCACCGGAAACATGCCTAAAAGCAAAATGGCTGAACTGGCAGAGTATTTTGGAATGAAACCGAGCGAGTTTGTCGCACTGGGAGAGTGGGAATGAAATTATTCAAGATAGAAGATCACAATGAATTCAGAGCAAAGGATGGTAAAAAAATAATATACCTCCTCAAGTATAAAGGAGAAAACCTATATGTTGGACAGACGGTTGAACTAAAATGCAGGGCAAGGTGGCACAGAAGCTCCTACACAAAAAAGGAGTTTGACGAAATTTATTACTATTTTTGTGACGAGTCGGAAGCCAACAATGAAGAGGCAGCATCAATTGTCAAATACAACCCCAAAATAAATGGCAACCTCCCTCCAAATGATGCATACATTTCAGCAAAGAAGTTTATGGATCAACTTTTGTGTGAACTAAAAACAAATCACGAAAGTTATAACTTTAGTTACATAGCAAGCCGATGGAACAGCGATGCGCTGCCATACATCGATGCGAACAAACTAGAAGATTTAAAACAAGCTTTTAAGCAAATATTAAATAAATAAAAAAGCCCCGCAGCAAACGAGGCAATTTAAACACACAAGGTAATTATAATGAATAGCTACTTAAAAGTAAAAAACTGGGACGAGTTTCAGCATTACAGCAACCGAACCCCACCATGGATTAAATTACACAATAGTTTACTCGATGATTACGAGTTTGAATTACTATCTGATGTAGCGAAAGGGCACCTGCTTTGTATATGGATGCTAGCTAGCAGGACAGGTAACAAAATACCCAATAACCCACAATGGATAAAGAAAAAGATAGGGGCTAGCTCAAACGTGGACCTACAAACCTTCTTGGATGCCGGATTTCTTATGCTGCACACCGGCGAGCAAGATGCTAGCAAGGTGCTACACAATGAGGAGCAGGATGCTACGAACTACGTTCCACCAGAAGAGAAGAGAAGAGAAGAGGAGAAAGATAAAAGGCCTTTTTTTGATGTGTTTTGGAAAAACTGGATTCATGCAAAAAAACAGATTGGTTTAGGTGGAAATTATGGGGCTAGATCTGACGCATTAAAAAAGTGGAACACACTCTTTGGAAAGTTGTCTTTTGATGAAATGGAAAAACTAACGGATGACATTGTTGACTTCACCATGCTTGTCTATGGTGACATACTTGAGGCTGACTCTGAAAACAGGCAACCAAAGTTTTTTAATTTTAGAAACATGTATCCACAGAAATTTTTAGCTACAAAGGGGTGGGAGAATGAATAGGTTTGAATTTAATTTAATCGGCTGTCTTGCTAGTGATGTTTTTTGGATGCGTGATCCTGAGTCACTCACTGACGCAATGGATATTGCCAGAAGGGAATACTTCTCAACTGACTTGGGCAAGGTTATATATTCATCCGTCCTGCAAATACTACAAAGCGATGCAGCACCGGACAAGGATCTAATAGACCAACTGCTAACAAACAACGACACATACAGGAATTATGACGGGCAATCGGTATTGGCTGACGCGGTGAGAAACTCAAAGACTGAGCTTAACGCGGTCGTGTATGCAAGAAAAATTAGAGAGGAGCATTTCCTGAGGGATGCAAAGACAAGGTTTGCAGAGGGGTTAAAAATACTAAATGAGCACGGAGATGCTAAGAATAAGATTGAACAGGCACTAAACATCGCAGGAGACGTGTCCACAGACTACGATATGGCGCGAAAAGATGCGTCCCTATGTGATGCTATTGCCAAGATGATTGATCGCCTTGAGGACGTTTCTAGCAGGGGAAGTACAATAACAGGTGTAGATACTGGTTACGCGAGACTTAATCAAATCACGCATGGGTTGCAACCTGGCAATACGATTGTTGTTGCCGGTGTGCCAGGTGGGGGCAAGACAACATTCTGCATGAATATTATGGCACACGCCGCACTAGAGGCTGACAAAAAGGTTTTATTCTACTCACTTGAGATGCCCAAACATGAGATTGCCATGAAGTTATGTTCATGGAGGACTGGCATTCAGATGGCTGCATTTCACACCGCCGAGGTGGCTACAGATGATGTGAAAAAAGAAATGTTGAGACACCACATTGGCGAGATGAAAAAAGACAACCTATTCATAGATGATGATCCAGAAATAACGGCAGAAACCATAGAAAACAGAACAAAACAACACGCAATGAAGATGGGCGGGATAGACCTGATATGTGTTGACTACCTCACACTCATGGATGCTCAAGGTGACAACGAGACAACCAAGGCAGGTAATGCGGCCAAATCATTAAAAAGGCTAGCCAAGAAATTCAACTGCCCAGTAATAATAATTAGCCAAATGGTTAAGAATCTAACAGGAAGGCCAACAAAGGCAGATCTTAGACAAACGGGCCAACTAGGCCAAGATGCTAGTTTAATAATGTTTTTATACAAAGAAGAAAATCAAGTTACAGAGAGTGGACAATCTCAAATAGTTGAATTGATAATTGATAAGAACAGAATGGGGGAGACTGGCTCAATAAACCTAGAGCCGCAATTTGCAATAAACAGGATGATAGAAACCGACAGGGAGGCGGCATTTCCACTTGATAGGGATGGAAACCCAATAAAACACAACAAAGGATCAAAACTGGGGCGTGTAGCATGAATAAAAAGCAATGGCTCGACCACTGGTGGAAAGAGATAGATAGTTGCAAGCACTGGGCTATCAAGAAGCAAGCGGAGCGCCTACCAAGAGAACCAATCGAAACCATAGAACTAACCGGTAATGAGGAAAAACTGGCTTGGTTAGGTAGGACGGCAGAGCTTTTTAACAAACAAGTAACAATGAAAAATAACTTCAAGAGGTTTCGATAATGCTAACTAAAACACCACTAGCACAACTCATGCAGGAAGCTGCGGAGCTACACAAGAGGTGGAGCAGTCGCACACCGCAAGAGGTTAGATTTAACATAGTTACAGTAGCTAGAACACTAAAACAAAGAAGGGGTTAATTATGAGTGTATTCGATAAGTTGTTTGATAGAAGGTACACAATAGAGCCTGACACAGAGGATCAAGAGCCAATAGTTAGAAAGGACGAGTATAGATTCTCTGAGTTTGGAATAAGAAACGTATGCAATGTCGATTGGTCGCGGCTATACAGTTATTCGATGGATCGCCATTCCAACCACCACAACTATTACTCATGCATTTCTACCTTTGAAAGAGATATGGAGTATTTAAAAGGTGTAGCCGACACCCTTCCGAGCAACTCTGAAATGAAAGACATTATAATCAGGTTGACTGACTTGGTGAATTACATAAACCTGCCATTGATGTTTGATGTAACTACAACAACAGAGGAGAATAAATAATGAGTATTGAAATAGAAGAAAATGCAGTGGAACTATATTCACAAATGACAACACTACTCTTAAGCTGGCAAATAGCTCGACACATGGGCAAATCACAAGCTGGAAGTATAAAGAAAACAGCAAGAAAGTTGATGAACGAAACCAAGTGTCCTCAGGTGTACGAGACATTTAAAAAGATAGCCCGATGTCAAAGCGATTTTAAAGTCGTGGAGGTGGCGAGAAAGTGCCTCGAAGAAAACAAGAGGCTAGGCTATTTGTAACTTAACAATTTAGAGCAATCAATCTACAATGCGCCCCTCAATTCAACAGAGGGGCAAACCACATGAAAAACCGCATATATTCAACTATCGAAATAACCGCAATCCTTATCATTACCATCACCATATTCCAACTGTTGGCTAAATTGTAAACAAAGTGATACACTATGGCTAATTCTCAATCCGAGGGTTTAGTTATGGATTTACTAACACAAGTAAGAATACTAAAATCAAAACACAAACTAAGTCGTGGAACTAGATACCTGTTCGATGTGGAAGATGGCATCGCCCGGTTTAGGACTAAGCGTAAGCTTGTAATGATGCCAGAAGAGTTTGTGGGCGATATTGAGATGGAAGTGTTAGACCAACACGAATATTTGATGTAGCTAAATAAAAAGGGCCGAGTTATAATCAACTCGACCCCTAAGCCGCTGGCGTTTATCTCCTTTGCGTCGGCGGCTACCTTCCGTTGAACTCAAACACGGCATTAGCAAAACCCCTAGGGGTGGCACTGCGAATGTTTTTAGTTTTGAGCGACTTACCACCAAGCTTTTTATGTTGGTCACTATAGCCAGCCTCAACATTTACAGGCCACTTATCAGGCATAACAAACCCATTACCAGACCATATACAAGTCTTTTTGGGGTATGCGTCTCGGGGCTTTATGTAATCAGGGTAGAGCGGGTGAGTATCATCCTTTGGTAAGTAACCCCCATACTCATGCGGATGAAACATATAGTCGGGCTTTCTCCATAGGCTACTAATGACGCTAACCGGATTTTCCAAGGCCCATGAGCAACCGAGTGCATTACCCAAGTCGCGAACCAAGTACACCAACTCCATAGCCTTTAGTTGAAAGTCTGGATCCGCTCGCCTCTTTCTTTCGAAATGCGCCGCCCCACTAACAGCCAATTGCGTACACTCTGGGAAGCCAAATACAAAGCTTACGTCCTCGCCAGTCACGTCAATAATGCGCCTAACACCCTTAAAATCGCCCCGTTCCTTTATCGAGTCATCAAACCACATGCCAACATTCAAAATATTTTCGTGGCCCCCTTTTGTGACACCTAAAGGATGTTGACCATCAAAGCAATAACAAAGGTAACCAGCATCGGCCCAGGGCTTAGCCATAATCCCAGTATAATCAAATAAAAATACAGCCTTCTTCATGCGAAACTATCCCAATACTTACTTAACTCTTTTTCCATTCTAATATCCTCAGCCTTTCTCCTGGCTTCACGTCTACGCTTTTCCGCAGCAGTTACACGACATTTTTTTGGCCTTAGCTTCTATTTGCATCATTCTCAATTTGCGCTCTAACATCACACCAGCTCCCATTCTTCAACTTCTTCAATTAATATCTCGTCCAGCTTATCAATCTTTGCATCATCAGCAGCTATAAGCGCCCACAATCCAATCTCATTGCCTTGTTTATCAGTGGTAAACACATCTACAACACTATCAATAATAGTGTCGTTATCGTCGTCTTTATGAGCTGTAAACAACACCGTAATCTCAGTCTCAATGAATAAGAACTCTGTTTTATAGTCTAGTTTATACATTTGTTTATCTCCTTTTGATTAACGAGATTAAATTTAGCAGAAAACAAATTAGAGTCAACACAAAGCAAAAAAATAAATTAAAAAGTAAAAAATAGTTGCATCGAATAAAGTTATGGATAATAATGCACTCACTGAAACGAAACGGGGTTAACAATGAGAAACATAGAATTAGGAAAACAATTTAAGAAGGCTTGTATTGACGCAGATATTACAGCGGCGGATATACACAAAGGAACAGGGATTAGTAAACCTACTATTACTAAGATTATGCGCGGTGAGATGTCGGTCAGCTTTGCGAACTATAATGAAGTTGCTAACTTTCTTGGCAAGCGCATTAAATGGGTTTTTGAGGATAAGTAAATGAAAGCCAGAGATTACTTAAACCAAATTGAGTTGATGCACTTACGCAATGACTGTTTAGAGGAATTGAAAGCGGTGTTAAATAACGAGCCTACAAAGAACGCTACGGCGATTTTATTCCGCGACTACATATCGCAAGGGCTAGTAAGTAAAAGCGAGGCTACGTCGTTTGTAGAAGGCTTAGTTGCGATTGAGGAAAGTGTAACTAATCAAATGTTAGAGGTGTGGGGGTAATATGGATTTACAAAAACTATCTGAGCCACTATCAATTGATCAAGTTGATTTTCGGGTTCAGTCAATCAATAGCGGCGGCTATGCAACAATTTTGGCTTATAAGGATGCTAGGGCAGACATGGAGAGGTTGGACGAGGTTGTGGGACCGCTAAACTGGAAGCGCGAACACTCACAGGGTAATCACAATTGTGTTGTGTCTATTTACAACTCGGAGATAAAGGAGTGGGTATCCAAGGAGGATACGGGCACAGAGTCCAACACAGAGGCGGCAAAAGGCTTGGCTAGCGACTCATTCAAGCGTGCTTGCTTTAACTGGGGGATCGGTCGAGAACTTTACGACTACCCAGTGATATCAATAAAGCTGAACCCAAGTGAAATTAATGAGAAGAACGGCAAGAAGTACGCAAGCTGGAATTTTAAATTGAAAGAATGGGTTTGGTACTCGGAATTCACTGGGAAAAAGATTAGTTTTTTAGCGGCCAGAGACAACAACGGTCAAGTTAGATTTCAATGGGGTAAAATGAAGGAGAAGAAACAATGAGTTCAATATTTCAACTAACAACAGAGCAGTTAAGCTTAAAACGACTGGTTGAGTCAGGCGAGTTAACCGAGGAGATGGTAGCTGATACACTAGAGGGAATGGATCACGAGCTAGACCAAAAAATAGAGTCTTACTGCCATGTCATTAATGCAATGAATGCAGACCTGCTAACAATCGATAACGAGATAACAAGGCTAAAGACCCTACAATATGAAAAGAAAAACCAAGTAACCAGGGTCAAGCGCCAACTAACGGATGGGCTGCAAAGAATAGGAAAAACCAAGTTCGACACCGGGCTATTCAAAGGTCACATAAGAAAAGGTGTTGAATCCGTTAAAATCACAGATGATTCATGGCTACCTAGCGACTTTATTAGCGAAAAAATCACAGTGTCAGTTGATAAGAATGGCCTCAAAAAATGGATAAAAGAGGGCAACGAATGCCAAGGTGTTGAGCTTGTAGCTGGCGATAGCTCGCTGATAATCAAATGAGCTGGTTTGACGAAATAGCGGTGGCACTACACCGCACTTTAAGCAGAGATAACCTTTTAAATTAGCGGATGCTTGCAGTCCGACTAGATTTTGTTGTTATGTTGCGCAGCAGGGGGATTGACTTGAAGCACTTAGACTTATTTGCAGGGATTGGCGGCTTTTCACTAGCTGCTAAATGGGCAGGAATTGACACAGTGGCATTTTGTGAAATAGACGAAAGTTGCCATAAGGTTTTAAATAAACACTGGCCTATGCTGCCGATACATAAAGATATTAAAAAACTGGATGGAAATGATTATGCAGGAATTGACCTTATTACCGGGGGATATCCGTGCCAACCTTTTAGCGTTGCCGGAAGCCAAAAAGCGGAAGAAGATGACCGCCACCTCTGGCCGGAAATGTTCAGAATTATTACACAAGCAAAACCCACTTGGGTCATTTGTGAAAATGTTTACGGCCACGTCAAATTGGGACTGGACAGTGTGCTACATGACTTGGAAGGTATCGGCTACGCCTGCCAGTCGTTTATTATTCCGGCTCTCGCCACAGGTGCAAACCATAACAGGGAGCGAGTTTTTATTGTGGCCTACTCCCCAAGCAATGGACAGCATGAAGGCAAGGCCAGAGTCAGCAATGGAAAGGCAAATGAATACAGCGAGGAAGGGAAGGACGAAGATTGCAACAATGAAGGATTCAGCCGTTTACGGTTTGGTGTGGACTGGAAAGGCAAAACGATTGGGCGATGGGGAGTTAAACCCCCAGCGCTTAGAGTGGATGATGAACTACCCAATAGGATGGACCGAAACAGAATGATAGGCAACGCTATTGACCCAATGATAGCTTACGAATTAATAAAAAGTATTAAAGCGACACAACTTTTAAATAACGGGCGGCCCACCGCCCAAACCAAACAACAAAAGGGGGTTAAAAATGAGTGAATACTTTCAATCTATGGAAACTGGCGAGATAATCAAAGCCAAAGGCAAGTTGTGCGCACACTGGGAAAGCCTAGCAATGCAGGTTAAGTGCGAAACTAACGCACGAACTGGGCGCCCAGGGAAGGAATACAGCGAGAAAACACTATCAATAATACATGACTTGACACTATCAACAGCAGAGGCAGCAAGATTGTCGGGCGTTGCAAGGTCAACAGTTAAATACAGAAGAAAGAAGGTAAAAGATGAAAAAAAGCGAATTGAGCAAGAGGCAAAAAGAGCTAATTTACAAAAGCGAACTTAACTCTATGAGGGTGTCAACTCTGACTGGCATACCGCAATACATAATTAGACAGTTGAGGGCGAATAAATAACTTGCAAAATTAAAATAGTGTGTAATAATTTATTTTGCAGTGTAGGAGCTGTGATTAGGTTATAGCAAGAGGGTTATGAGTACAGGTTCAGTAATTTCAAAGTGGGTAACTCCTACATTGCGATTGCTATAACCGCCCCACTTGCTGGGCTTGTACTGATAGCCCTTTTTTTTGTATCCGGTGTGAAATTTAGTAGCTTTAATTTAGCTAAGAGAGTGAGCACAAATAGTAAGAAAGCCTAAGTAGGCAATCTAGATACGGATACAAACCCTTTCACAACCCCACATATTAAGCATTCGCTACTTACTGCAAAACAGCAAAAATTTAACTGGCTACACACAATGACGTTATAGACGCGGATAAACAGATTTTGTGCAGGGTGATGGTTTTGACCTATCCAACAAGGATGTGAATTAGGTTCCTGATTACTGTTGTGTGACTAATAGCTAAAGATGTAAAGCGGGTTAATCCATCCCTGCACTTACGTCTAGATGACCATATTAAATAAGGGGTATAAGATGTACGTAGAAGACAAAAACAAAGCAAACCTTTGCATGGTAGTAAGCAGAGATGAGGACACATTTAAATTTGAAATGTACGACGATCTTACAGATGAGACCAGACCACTCACAATTGAGATAGGCAAGGCTGAGTTTATAGAACTTATCGCCGCAATGGTAAGCAAACTAAATTAACCAACAAACAAAACGTAAAGGAAATATAAAATGAAAATACTAGAAGTCACAAGCAAGTATAGAATCTCGGTTATACCTCATAACTACCAACTTCAAGAATTTATTGAAGGGGGTAAGATGGTTCGGAATGTAGCAACTGGCGAAATGGTAGAGCAAAAGTCAGAGTGGAAGAATCGCGATGTATACTACGCGAATTTAAACGCAATGGTTAAACACATAGCTCGACTCGAATCAGACGAGAACGCAACAAATCTAAACGAATGGCTCGCTCATTTTGAGTCAATCATAAACAAAGCAAAGGAGATACAACTATGAAGAAATTAATATCAGCACTAGCAGTATGTTTACTGGCGGCTTGCGGAATGACGCCGGAACAAGAGGCGGAATATTACTCAAATCTAGATTCGGTGTGCGGATATGACGTTAAAGCCAAGGGCAAGATTGTCTTCGTCGGACAGACTGATAAATGCTTGCGGACATTGTTTGGTGACAGTCCGTCTCAGTGGAAATCAAACACAACAGTGGTTGAGGGAATGGTCAGAGAGCAGCGCATATATAACAGTATTTTGGTGTCGGCTTACAAACTGCCAAAGTACATTTATCTAACCAACGGCAAGGTTACAGCGTACCAGTATTAAGGAGATACAAGCATGATAACAAAATTAGTAAGAATAGGCCGCGACGCAGAATTAAGAGTGCTACCCAACGGTACACAGGTTTTAAACTTTCCAGCGGTTTACGATGTAGGGTACGGAGATAATAAAAAGGGGCAGTGGATTGAGTGCGCCATGTTTGGCAAACGCGCTGAGTCGCTTGTTCAGCACTTTACCAAGGGTAAGCAAATTGTAATCTATGCTGATGATGTTCAGGTTGAAACGTACAACAAGAACGACGGCACACAAGGCGTAAAGCTAAAGTGTAAATTAATCGAGTTTGATTTTGCTGGCGGTCAACAACAAGCGCAACAACAAGCTGGTGGATTCCAACAACAACAAGCACCACAGCAATTCCAACAGCAGCAGCCACAGGGAACGGCGGGTTATGGTACGAGTGGGCCAACGCCACCACAACAGCCGCCAATGGAATTCGATGACGACATTTCTTGGTAACATTGAGCAAACGGGCAACTTGTTGTCCTGTTCTGCGATGTGTTATAGATACCCACCAAGGCCGCATAACAGCGGCTTTTTTATTGCATACAATTTATGCTAAAATAAAACCGTGGAAACAGCATGAGTTACAACTATGGTTCGCCAAGTTAAGGGTTACAAGCCCAAATACAACCTAAAAGATATTATCTCGTTTAAACTAAGCGCATCCCACGATGCCCCCAAAGGCACGGTGTTCGACTTGGAACACGACGATGCTACATATACAGCACACCCACACGACCGGCCTAGAGACAAGCGCGGGGCGAGATGGGTAGATAGCGCATTTAAACAAAAGAAAGTCGGGCGAGTCAGAGTATATGCCCAAACGTAAATTTATCTTTTGCAGACTATGCAAAGACGACCCAATCAGCCACTTTGCGACATACTACTATGAAATTAAAAACGGATTCTTCGATCCGCCAAGAAAAGAGCCAGTTTGTGAAAAGTATCTCAAAGATAACAATATACGCACTAGTCATCCTCGCGTTAGTCGCATCAACGAAGGCGGGAGCTAATGGTACAGTGGATATACAAGTGGGTGAGACTGATAAAAGAGTCGCCGCACAAGTTCGAATTACTCGCGGCTTCTTTGCCTTGGCTGACGTTGATACTAATATTTATATGGGCCTTGGTTACGGGTGGCAGTACAACGCCGGGGAAATCATACTCGGTTATACTGAACGAAACGAAGTACAACTTGGGGCCACTTACAGACACCCAAAAACCGAATGGTCAGTTGACGGTAAGTTAATAGACGACCTAGACGAGTCTAGCCCACGCTTTGATTTTGGTTTGAGCTACCATCTAGGAGCTGGCAAGGCGGCTGTCAGACTGGCTTACGAGCAGAATAAATGGTGGATAGGCATAAGGCGCACGCTATGAGCGAAGATATAGGCTTTTCGGCTGTGGATGAATTCGACAAGGAATCGGAGCCTATGGCTCATGCTAGCAAAGGGAACTTGCCCCGAAAGGGCAGGATGAAAGTCGATAACTTACTAGGCCAATATAATGAAGCTATAAGCATCTTTGACGATAGAGTAATAAAAGCCGATAATCTAATAGCTGAGTCCAATACAGACGAGCAAAAGCAATATTGGGGCGATATAAAAGACAAGGCTATCAAGGCTAAGTCAAACGCCCTAGAAGCACTGAGAAATTTTTATAAACACATAGGATAAAAAGCATGAGTTTAGACATAGAAAAGCTATTTTTACGAATAGCGCAAACAACACCAATTAACGAAAACGCTTGCGGCGTTAATTTTTGGATCTTAACGCTCGACGATGAACTGCAAGATGAATTGTTTGAAGAGAATGATTACTTGTCGTTCCTGGAGAAAGCAGCAGACCTTGGTTTTGCAATCAAGTCTAAGACTGATGACACAGTGACACGAGCCAAAGACTTTGCAGGAATGACTGACGAGAAGATGGTCAAATTCTGGCAATCAAAAGAGATTACAGAGCTAAGCGAAGAACCTACATTTAAACAAATGGTAGGTTTATCGGTAGCTCGCAACTCTGGCTTAGACGAGCAAGTGGAAGCTTTGCAGCTAGAGTATGAGGAAGCTCTAGAAGCACAAGAAGCGCTAGACGGTGCGATTGAAATTGACCAAAACGCACTAGCACAGGATACTGCAGCATATCAGCAGCAAGTATAATAGTGTTGGGGGTGATATTCCCTATATTGCCCCTTCCTCGCTTCTCAAAATATAACAAGTGGTTTTACCGCTGGTACTTATTATCGCCACGGTGGAAAAGCAAACGAAAACAACGGTATAATTTAGACGGTGGCATTTGCCAATGTTGTTTTAAGCCAGTGGCTATAAACGAGTTCGAGTGCCACCATGTAAGTTATAAACGTCTCGGCAACGAATCCATGAAGGATTTACGCACGATGCACAAACAATGTCACAGACAAACCCACGGGAAGAAGACATGAGCAAACCTATTAAAGTGATCCAAATGGTTCCAGACGACCATTTTACAGATAACTACGGCGGGGAATTCCCTAATGCCGTTGTTGTGCTAAACCACGTTGTTATTGATAGTCGCAACGAGCTATCCGCAGACTACGGCAACTTTATTTATGACGATTCCGAGTCAACCATCAGCGGCATGGCGTATAGCTGTAACTTTTGGGTAGATCGCAAGTTTATGCCAAACGTAGACAAAGCAAACCCTAACCCTATGGAGAAACGTTCACGTCCATTACTTACAACTGACTACAACGCGGTTTTTGTTGTGGATATGAGCAAGTATAGCGATGTTTACGATAACCATCCTGGTGACTTTACAGACGCGGCATTAGCGGTCTGTGAGCGCCACTTCCGCAACGAAGTCTTACCAAGCTTGCGGGTGTAGCATGGGCCCACTAAGCAGCGTTAAGTTAATTGTTGTGCATTGTGCGGATACCAAGTCCGACATGGATGTGACAAAAGAAGATCTTTATGCGTGGCACGTTGTCAGGAATGGATGGTCAGATATAGGCTATCATTACTTTATAAAGTTTGATGGCTCTATACACGAATGCAGACCAACTAAATATGCTGGTGCCCATTGCAAAAAGGTCAACGATATTAGCTTGGCTATCTGCTTAGAGGGTGGATACAACGGGGAGGACAACTTCACTCAGGCGCAGTTAGACTCCCTGTTCTCACTTATTACAAACATAAAATCCACGTACCCAAACGCGGCAGTAATAGGACATAACACCATAGACAATAAAGCCTGTCCTAGTTTTAATGTCGTGGAATGGTACGAGTTCAAAATAGAAAGCAGCGGTGCAATCACCGCCATAGGTGGACAGTATGATTGAACCCACAGAAGACGAAAGAAAAGAAGCTGTAAGGTTGGCAGCAATGCCAAAACCTGACGCACAACTAATCGAGTTGCTCATTGATGCGTTGGAAGCAGCAAATGACATTAGGTTTAGTTCAGTGGAAATAATAGAGTTGCTGAAGGAGGTGCGTGACGATAAACGCGAGTTTCGTCACGACTGGAAAGCGGAAAAGCGAGTGGGCAAATACATCGGGATGTTTATGGCCGCCACATCTGCGGCCAGTGTGTGGATTATGATTATCGGAATTATGTACCTACCAGAAGAAACTCGAAAACTGTTTAGAACGATACTAGACTTCTTTGGTATCAGTTTGGGGGTGTGACATGGGTGTATGGTCAAAGCTATTCGGTAGCGGTGATACAATCAACAAGGGAATGGACTTAATAGACGAGGCTTTTCACACAGAACAGGAGAAGACCGAACAGAAGGTTAAACTCTTACAAGCTTACGAAGCATTCAAAGTTGCACAAAGGCTGTTTATGTTGTCGGTTGTTATGCCTTACATGTTTTTATGGTCTATAATTGGTATCGCGACATTTGTAATCGATTGCATGAATGCAGACTTTACGGCATCAAGGGCTTATCTAGTTGAGGGCCAGGTTATATATCTAGTGATGTTAATGGCTGGGTTTTACTTTGGTGATACACTTGCAGGCAAATTCATAAACAGGTTAAAATAACAAAAAGACACACTCCTCTGTAATTTTTTGGCCCACTGTTAAAGGTGGGCTTTTTTTATACATGTGTTAAAATAACTCTATACAAACAATGGTTATTTAGCGATGAATCACCCAGTCATACGGAAAATATCTAAGTATCAATTTGAGCTGGTCGAACCATTCACAGCTGACGGCATAACGGTTCCGGCAGGATTCAAAACCGATGGCGCAAGCGTCCCTCGTATATTCTGGACCTTCTTTAATCCATGCGGTGAGCTGTTTGAAGCCGCTGTCATTCACGATTATCAATACAGATTTAAAATCGGCAACAAAAAAGAAGCTGACAAGCGATTTCACAAAATAGCTAAAATGTACGGAGCCAAGCGTTCTATATTTGCGTATTGGGGTGTTAAACTCGGCGGCAACTGGTAAACAACAGGATTGAAAATGAAACAACTACACGAATTTGCAACACTACAAGATGCCAAGGAGTACGAATTTAAAGGCTCCCGCTTTATCTCTAAAAGTACAATGTCCCTGTACCTAAAATCAGTTAACCTTTACTTGTATATCATCGAAGTGTCACAGGGTAAACACGACGGAATAGAGATACACAAAGCGAAAGAAACCTGCTTGATGATTGTTAATTCATTGAACAGTGGTAACGCCGACGGCAAAGACTTTAACTTTATTCAAGGTCACCAATCAGGATTTGGTGATGCAAACATTGCCGAAATTGACAATATGATAGCTAACACGATGCCAGAAAAGGCCGCTGAACTAACACAGTTAAAAGCCATTTGTATCAATCACTGTAACCCAGTGTCAAAGCCTTACAAAAATGCAACGCAAACAGAGATTGACACGGCTAAGGCTCAAGCGGAATTAAAAGCAAACATGGACGCGGGTTTGTATAGCTTTAAAACAGTCAGTGATTGGGGTGGGCAAGACTTGGTGATTGATGTTCCTACCGAATTGCCTATACCCATGCCGTTCACAGTATGGATAACAGAGACGGGATTCAAACAGGAGAATGCAGGGCGATCTAGGACAATCAAAGAGGCTGGCAAGTACAAAATAGACATGAGTGGAATTAGAAAGCGCGGAGAAGTAGAGGTCAGAGTTCCATATCTAAACGCAGAATACACAGCGAGTATTTAGCATGGCATGGGCACTGAAATTTGACGGTGTTGACGACTTTGCGGCATTTGCCAAAGTTTCAAAGGTTGGGGATTTTAAAATAGAGGCGTTGGGCGTTGAGTTTTTATCAACTCCAACAGGATCGGACTTTGAGACCATTATGGGCTCTGACAACTTTACGGACTTTCTTGCATACAGGGCCAGTTCGAACGGGTGGTATTGGCGCAATAATAATGTTAACACTGTGTTCCCCAATACAACCGTACCGCTCCCCGTCGGTCAGTTTGACTTAACGTTAGAGCGAATCGGAAGTACCGCAACACTAACAGTTAACGGCTCGTCTGATTCCGCATCATCGAATGGCGCAAATCCATTTAGGGTAGCAGCAATAGGAATGATCAATAGCAGTTCACCCTCAGCTGCGCATGGCGGAAACATAAGGATTCAACAACTAAAATTTTATGACACAACACTATCCCTACATCTTGATGCTGACTCATCTAGTCACGACCCGGGAACACCAGTACTGAGCGACATAGTAGGTACGAATCATGCTACAGGGTCGAACATGCCAACCGATGGCAGCGCTTGGGAAGAACTAGGCGGAGGTCCAGCAACCGTAATACCCGTTATAATGAATTCATATAAACAAAGAAGGCTTTAAAATGTTTCTAAGAAATTCAACAAGTCAAGTTATCAAGTTTGGGCCTTTCTTAGACTCAACGGATGGAGTAACAGCAGAGACGGCACTAACGATAACTCAGGCTGATATGCAACTATCTAAAGACGGTGCGGCATTCGCGCAAAAAGCAGCGGCAGGAAATGCCACGCACGACACAGATGGTTGGTATTCAACAACGCTTGATGCAACTGATACAGCTACAAACGGCGAGTTAATAATACAAGTTAATGTAGCAGGTGCGCTGCCAGTTTGGGTCAAATACTATGTAGTCCCTGCAAGTACATATGATGCACTAACTACCAATGGTCTAAATAACGTGGCGGCAACCGACATTGTAAGCGCGGGTGCTATAACTACATCAAGCGGTGCGGTGTCCACTGTAACAAGCGTCACTAATGATGTAGGTGTCACTCAGGCGGCGGCGGATAAGGCGTGGAATACAGCTACGCGCACAATCACCAGTCTACCAAGTGCGCCAGCCAATTGGTTAACAGCAAGCGCAATAGCGACAAGTGCATTAAACGGCAAAGGCAATTGGAATATTGGCAAGACAGGCTACAGCCTAACACAGTCATTCCCTACCAACTTTGCAGACATGGCCATTACAGCAACGACAGGTCAAGTTACAGTAGGCACCAATAACGATAAAACAGGTTATTCAATCAGCGGCACCAAAACAACACTTGACGCACTGAATGACATAGCAGCAACAAGCATAGTTAGTGGTGGTGCAATCAATACAACGGCGGGTGCAATAGATAACGTAACGCTAGTTGCAACCACTACAGCTAATACCGACATGAGAGGTACTGACAGCGCATTACTAGCAAGTTCAGCTCCTGCCAACTTCTCAGACATGTCAATCTCAGCCACAACCGGACTTGTTGATATAACCCAAGCGGCAGCAGATAAGGCATGGTCAACGGCCAGCAGGGTATTAACAGCGGGTACAAATCTGAACGACATTAGTGTAAATGATATACTCACAACGCAAATGACAGAGAGTTACGCAGCAGACGGAGTGGCACCAACACTTGCACAGGCTATATTCGTTACTATGCAAAACCTGCAAGACTTTAGTTTTAGCGGCACCACACAAACAGTTAAGAAATTGGATGGTACAACAACGGCAGCCACCTACACGCTAGACGATGCGACAGCTCCAACAAGTAAAACAAGGACCACATAATGAGTGTTGCTAGCTTGGTAACTAGGGGTTTCAGTAACGGGACTTTTATTGGCTCAATTCCAGAGTTGGTTACAATGGGTTATACTATAGGTGAAAATATAGTATGGACCATGCAGGATCCAACAACCACGAGTTGGGCAGTACAATCAAAAGTCGCATCAACATGGGTAACACAGAGTAACACAGCCACTACATGGACTGTAAAGCAGCCGAGTAGTTAATTAAACCTAAGTCTTAGACTTATCGAACAACCGCGAGGAATCGAAATGGCACTAGTAGAGAAAAAGCGCAAGAGAGGCGATAATACAAAAAAGACCTCTAGAGAGATAAATAGAGAAGAATTAAAGAGGTATTTATCCGAAAGAGGAAAGGTTTCTTATATATTTGATTTGCTTGAAAAAGTAGATGACCTAAACAATGATATGGAACCCATTGAATTACAAAGGGTTAAATTGAGTATAGATACAAGATTGTCACTTCTTAAAAAGTATCTTCCAGATGAAAAGTCCGTCGAAGTTAAAAACGAAGAGGGTGGGACTTTCAAGACTGATTCTAAATGGCAAATAGAGTTTATCAATGCCCAGCCTCAAGATTAATAAACGACTCGAAAAGCTGTTTTACGCTAAGCAGCAAATCATAGTTCTTATCGGTGGCCGAGGTTCGGGCAAATCCATAGGTGTGGGTGACTACCTTGCATTTAAGATGGCAACAGAAGGTGCTGATATTTATTGCTTAAGGGAATTTCAAGACTCTGTGTCTGATTCTGTCCATAGGGTGTTCGCTGACTCAATACAGAAGCGGCTCTGTTTAGATGGTTGGGACGTACAAGAAAATAAGATTGTGGGTCCACAAGGACAAAGGACTGTTTACAAGGGGGCAAACCGAAACCCAGACTCTATGCAATCAGCTCAGGGTTATAAGTACTCATGGTTTGAAGAGGCGCACAGGGCCAGCCAAAGCTCAATAGATAAGCTGCTGCCCACCATACTAAGAAACCCCGGCGCTAAATGTATTTTTACAGCCAACCCACAATCAAGTGCAGACCCATTCAGTAAGCGATTTATAACGCCTTACCTAAAGCAGCTAGAAAGGGACGGTATTTACGAAGACGACCTGCATCTGGTTATGGTCGTTAACTGGCGCGATAATCCTTGGTGGAATGAAGAACAAGAAAGGTTAAGGCTTTGGGATTATGAAAACCTACCACGATCTAAATACGGCTGGATATGGGAGGGCAAGTTTAACGACCATGTGGACAACTCCATAATAAAGTCTGATTGGTTCGATGCCTGTATAGATGCCCACAAGTTAGACAGGCTAAAAGACTCATTTACACCACATGGCGCAGTTATAGCCGCCCATGACCCGTTCGACGATGGCAAAGACGCTGGTGGCTTTGCTGTAAGGCATGGTTCAATAATCAGAGCCGTTAAGTCTAAAGATAAAGGTGAAATAGACGAGTGTTTCGACTGGGCAGCAGCAGAAGCCAAGATTGCAAAGGCTGACTGGTTTGTCTGGGATGGTGATGGGATGGGGACGGGCCTTAAGAGACAAGCCTCTTTAGCTTTTGATGGAACTAGAACCGCATATCAAATGTTTAAGGGTGGCTTATCAGGCAAAGCACAAGACAACGCAGACAAGATTTACCAAAAGGAATTTGGCGGGAAAGAAACAAACCCCAAGACTTACTCAGAGACATTCAAAAACAACAGGGCGCAATACTACACAATGTTAGCCGATAGAGTTTTCAACACTTACAAGGCTGTCACAAGAGGTGAATATATAAACCCTGATGAAATGATAAGCTTTGACTCGGATGGTATAGAGGATTTAAACACGCTTAGATCGCAACTTTGCCGCATACCAAGAATCGAAAACCCAAACGGCCTGATTCAGTTGATGAGCAAGAAGGATATGAAAGATAAACTTGAACTGGACTCACCTAACGAGGCTGATGCTGTAATGATGACCATGTTTATTCCACCGATTAGAACCAAGAAGAAGCGCAAAACTCTTAATTATGGTAAAAGCGCTCTATGTTGATATAATGATAATAATTAGACAATTAAGAGTCCCACATGGCTAAGATGACCGAAAACGAATTAGTATCCATACTGTCCAACGCAGAGCAGCAAGCCGCGATTTACACAGGCGAGTTCATGGCAGAAAACAGCAAGTTTCTTAACGCTTACTTTGGATACAAAACAGGCGACTTTGCAGCCATTGAAAACCAATCCTCTGTAGTCTCAACCGACGTAGCCGATGTGGTAGAGGCAGACATGCCAAGTTTGGCGCGTGTCTTTCTTGGCTCTGGTGATGTTATTACGTTTGTTGCCAATACTGACAACGAAGTAGAGGTTAGGGAAGCAGAGGAAAAGACCAGATACGTTAATTGGGTTGTTCGTAATCAGCCAGAATCATTTCAAATTATTCACAATTGGCTAAAGGACGCAGAGATCCAGAAAAACGGAGTGGTTAAGTATTTCATAGAAGAACAGGACGATGTTGAGGTTGTTGAATATGAAGGTGTTGATAGAACTGAGCTATCAGCGATAAGGGATAGTTTAGTTGGTTCAGAAGTTGATCGCGTCAAGGTCGAGGCTGTAGAGCAAGAAGAAACACAGGAACAGTTGTTCAACATAAAGTTTCGCGTAACCAAGAAAGACAAAAAGATATGTATTATCAATATCCCACCAGAATCATTTCTTATTACCAAAAACGCCAAGTCACTAGATGACGCCCAACTGGTTGGTGATAGAGTTAGAAAGACTAGAGGTGAATTGCTTGCCGAGGGCTTTAAGCGTGACATTATAAACCTACTTCCAACCGTGGATAGTGACGACAGAAAACAAACTAACATCGACTCAATCCGAAACCGCGACCAAGGCGGAAGCTCACCAGATGGAACAACAGACTTGGCAGACTGGGCCAATGAGCATGTTGAAATATCAGACCTATATATAAAAGTTGATTTTGATGGGGATGGGATAGCCGAGCGCAGGCATGTA
Source organism: Ketobacter sp. (assembly GCA_041626995.1). Classification (GTDB taxonomy): domain Bacteria; phylum Pseudomonadota; class Gammaproteobacteria; order Pseudomonadales; family Ketobacteraceae; genus Ketobacter. The sequence goes on from JBFKSL010000001.1 coordinate 26,483, forward strand.
ATGATGTCCGGCAACCAAATATTAATAAACGAATACTTTAATCATGTTCCTTACGCCTCACTTTCTGCCGTGCTAATGCCTCATAAAGCTATTGGCCGCAGCCGTGCCGAAATAACCTACCCTACACAAGTGCAAAAGACCTCACTGTTGCGTGGTATGTTTAACAATATCCACATGGTTAACAACCCTAGGCACATAGTTCATGATGATGTTGATCTAGATGATATGTTAACAGTGAGAACAAACGGTATTGTAAGAATGGACAGTAACTCGGAAATATTGCCACAACAGGCTGTTTTTCCACTTACTACACCTTACATCGGCGATAAGGCATTGCAGACAATTCAATATGTGGATCAGGCCAGAGCGCAAACAACTGGCTCCCTATTGGCCTCTCAAGGCCTAGACGCAGATAAGATAAACAAAGAGACAGCAACGCGATTTAACGGCGTTCAGGATGCTTCTGATGCGAAGATAGAGTTAATAGCGCGCAACTACGCAGAAACAGGGTTTAGAAAGTTATACGAGGGTATAGCGTGGCTTGCTTCGAGGTATCAGGACACACAAACAGAATTCAGGGTGTTAGGCAAATCCCTTTCTGTCAAACCTAGCTCATGGAAGTACAATCACCACGTTGAAACTAACGTCGGTTTAGGTGCTGGCAATAACGAAAAATTAGTCGAATCTTTACAAGGCATCTACGCAATACAACAACAAGAAATTGCACAAGGTTCGCCACTGGTAGACAACAAGGACAAATACAACACTCTAAAACGTATTATCGACGGCCTAGGACTCCCGAACGTACAAGAGTTCTTTAACGATCCAGAAGAGCCTAGTGAGTTGCTGTTGGCGCAGAATGAACTGTTAAATAAAACTGTGTTACAATTGCAAGAGCAAGTGCAGATGATGCAAAACCCATTGGCTGACGCTGAGCAAATAAAAGCACAAGCTAAGCTTATTGAGGCCCAAGGAAAGGCTCAAATGGACCTTGTCAAGATGAGGCAGGAGCAAGAGAAGTTTAACCGAGAGCAAGCTAGAATGATGCGAGAATTCCAAGAGGAAATGGCATTTAAACTAACCAAGCTTGAAATTGACTCTAGTAAGAATGTACCGGGCAGCAAAGTATGAGATCTAACGAAGAGCAACGACGGGAGGCTTTAAGCGACATTAGCAGGGCTTCCCAAGCCGACGAGTTATTAAGAAACCCGCTTTACATTGAAGCCATTTCTGCGATGCAGCTAGCATTGCAAGAGACGTTTGCTGATACAAAATTAGACCAAGAGAGGGAGCGCCACGAACTATGGCAACGGATGCAGTTACTAAAACAATTTCAAGCCAAATTTGAGCATATAGTCAAAAAAGGCGCGAAAGCACGAGAAACTTTAACACTACTCGAAAAGAGTAAACAATTTATAGGACTACGATAATGCTAACAATCCCCAGCGGAACTAGCGAACAAGAAACTATAAACAGAATCAAAGCAGCTAGAGGTAATGCGGAGCCAGTTGAGCCAACCGAAGAGCCGGAAGTTGTTGATATGTCGATAGACGATACCGATGAAATCACCGAAGAGGCCGAGGAATTGCACACTGATGCAATCGAACAACCGGAAGAGGTGGAACAAGTCGAAGAGGCAGTAGCAAGTGAAGAGGATGAACTATATCTTGATCTAGACGGTGAAGAAATACCACTGTCACAGGTTAAGGAATGGAAATCCGGCCACATGATGCAGTCTGATTACACTCGCAAAACAACTGAGTTAGCCGAACAGAGAAAAGAGTTTGAGTCCATGCAGCAAGCTTTCAATGAAAAGCAAAATGCAATGATGTCAAACTTTGAAATCCTAGAGGCTATGATTGCCGAGGATGAATTAACACCCGAGCAAGCTCAAGAAATGCGGGAGTATGAACCAGAAGCATATATAAAGCATATGGAGAAACAACAGAAGCGCAAAGAACTGTTAAAGTCTAAGCCCCCTGTTAACACTCCTAGTTTTGACCCTCAAGTCGAACAGCAAAAACTGGTGCAAGCCAACCCACAATGGTTGGATAATGGCAAGCCCACGAAGGCTTACGAAGAGGACACAAAACTGTTGAATGATTATGCACAGCAACGAGGTGTAACTGCTGACAAGTTCGCCACGTTTGATGCTACAATGATTCAAATTATGATTGATGCGGCAAGGTTCCAAAAAATAAGTAAAAGCAACGCAGCAGTTGAAAAGAAAGTCAGAAAGGCACCTGTAACAACTAAACCAAGACAGGCTGTTCAATCTGGTATTCATGACAAAATAGAGAAAGCAAAAGCTAAATTAAAGCGCACTGGCTCTATGGAAGACGCTGTTGCATTGAAAAAGTTACAAAGACAATTCAACAATTAAGGTAAATTACTATGGCAACTCCAGCAAATACTACATCAACATACGATGCGATTGGTAATCGTGAAGATTTAAGCGATGTTATTTACGACATTTCACCAATGGACACCCCTTTCATGTCGGGCATTGCTCGTGTTCAAGCGACAGCAACAAACCATGAATGGCAAACTGACTCACTAGCGACAGCAGCCAATAACGCTGTTATTGAAGGTGAGGATGCAACAACCACAGCAGCGGTAGCCTCTGTCCGTTTGGGTAACTACACTCAAATCAGTGACAAGGTTCCTCGTGTTACTCGCACCCAGCGACAAGTTCAATCGGCTGGCCGTGGCGATGAGCTAGAGTACCAAATCATGAAAATGGGTAAAGCCTTGAAGCGTGATATGGAAACCGCGCTATTGGCGAACAAGGCCAAGGCTGCGGGTTCTGAATCAGTGGCTAGAGAATTAGCAGGTGTTGAATCATGGATTGCAACTAACGTTAACTTGGGTGCTACAGGTACAGCTCCAACCGGTGATGGCACAGACACGCGTGGCGCTGGTACAGCTCGTGCATTTGACGAGGCAGACTTAAAGAACGTTCTAGCCTCTTGCTGGGATGAGGGCGGTGACCCAGATATGATTATGCTTGGTTCATTCAATAAGCAAGCAATGTCTAGCTTTGTTGGTGGTGGCACGTCCGGCCCAGCACAACGTACAGTTGATGGGGATGCGACTCGTGTAAATACAGCTATTGATATTTATGTTTCAGACTTTGGTTCCTTAGCGGTTGTTCCTAACCGTTTCCAAGTTCAGTCATCTTGCCTGGTTCTAGAAATGGACATGTGGGCTATGGCTACCTTAGCTGACTTCCAAGAGACGCCACTGGCAAAAACTGGTGACTCGGACCGAGTTCAGCTACTTTCTGAATACACATTAGAAGCCAGAAATGAAAAGTCTTCTGGTATTGTTGCTGACTTGACTACTGCTTAATCAATGGGGCTTCGGCCCCTTTTGAGGTATTATGACTGACAAGATGATAACAAAGCGAAAGCCCAAGAAAATCAAAGTCAAAATAAAGCGTGGGTATCGGTTTAACGAAGACTTGCCAACGCGTCGAAAAGGCACGGAAGTTACAATAGGGTCGAATGAATTTGATTTTGCGCATGCAAATGGGTATTTGGAGGGCGGGGTTTAGGCCCCGTTTTTGTTTATGAGTAAAATTATACTTGATGTTGATAATTGGGCTGGCACTATTGAGACTTACGAAAAGGACAAAATGACAGGCCAGGTCAGGGTTACGAAGACGCAAGATGTAGATCCCATTTTTAGCGCCAACACAGCAGAGAAAAATGCAATTTGGAACAATACATGGAAGGGCGATATGCACAAGGTCGCTTCAATCCCGTGGGTTATTGCTGAGCAATGGCAGAATGAACTAAAAGCTATGGGCGCACCAAATACAAGTCCATTTCATGGAAGCAACAGATCGTTTTTAATAGCCAAGCTAAACGACTATAATTACTCAAAGTTAAGAACTAAATCAGGACGCGTATAATGGCAATTTCCAACTATGACGAATTAGTAAAAAAGATAATATCTGTAGGGGAGCGTGACGATTTAGGCACAGAGGTTAACGATTTTATACTTTTGGCTGAAACAGAGATGTATAACAATCAGGTCGAAGCTTTAAAAATTCGTGATATGGAAACAATTCAAACAGCCACAACGTCAACCGGAAGATTTCTAGCGCTACCAGACAACTTTGAGTCTATGAGGTCAAGCCGTATAGTTATAAACTCAGGTGGCGAAATAAGATACCAAGCACCAGAACAAATGAACAGGCTGCCAATAACAGGCAGACCGCGCTTCTTTACTGTTATAGGTAATGAAATCGAGTTCGATAGAACACCAGACAGTGAATACACAATAGAGGCACAAGCCTTAACTAGACCACTAGGGCTAAGTACGACCAACCAAACAAACACAGTATTAACAAAATTCCCCACTGTCTATTTATATGGGTGTATGGCTCAATTTTTTATAAGGGCGCAAGACGATGAGCAAGCGTTCAAATACAACGACTTATTTTTTAATGCCATAAAGGGCGCAAACAAGTCACAAAAACAAGGAAAGTACGGCCCAGCACCACAAATGGGGCTAGATATGGGTATGGTGGTTTAAATGCCTTTTCAATCAACTGAGTTTCCAATTACAGGCCCATCATACCAGAGCCGCTCCAAGCCATTGTCGAGCCAGCAGACAGTTAACTGGTATCAACAAGCAAACGCAAACCAGAAGGATGAGTTTGTATTAATGCCCTTTCCCGGATTGCTTCAGGTTGGCTCTTATTCTACACCGGATAACGACCGCGGCATGACAAGGATGGCGGAGGTGCTTTACCAAGTAAAAGGAACCTCACTGTTTGAAATAGATAAGTTTGGAAACCACACAAACAGGGGTGCTATAACTGGCGTAGGTCGATGTATATTCGCCAATGACGGAACAAACCTAGTTATAGTTACCGACCAAAGAACATTTATCTATTCAAAAGATACAGGTTTAATAACTGAGTCTCTGGTAACTGGAACGACTGGCGCTTTATCGGTTGATATTATCAACACGCAATTCCTGTTTACCTTTACCAACACAACATACGTTGCAAACTTGGACAACGTGACAAAGCTGTTCGTGACGGACGGGCAGGTTGGTGCAGATGTAAAGCCGGATAACCTAGTTAGAGATTTTGTATTCGAACAAACAATCTGGAGGTTTGGTAAAAGAACAGTCGAAGCGTGGTATAACAACCCCTCAGTAATTCCACCACTATCAAGACTTGACGGACAGATATTTGATGTTGGTGTACTATCCCCTCACTCAATAGCGGCGACAGATGAATTCTTTTACTGGTTGGGTGATGATAATGCGATTTATCGGGCCAGAAGTGGCGTTAAGGAGCGCATAGGCACTGACGCAATAAGTAACGCACTTGCTATGAGTGACAACTCAGGTGCAAAGGCTTACACGTTTACGCTTGAGGGTTATAATTTCTATTGCATAACATTACCACTCTTAAATAAGACGTTTTTGTTTAATGAGTCACTAGGTCGAGGCATGGGATGGTCTGAGCTGTCCAGCGGATTGAATGGTAACTTGTATCAAGGCTCGTCGCTTTGTGGCTGTTACGGCGCAAATTATGTGGCTGACAAGGACAGCGGTAAGGTCTACAAACTAGATCTGGACACATACACAAACGACGGAAACCCAATCCTAAGAACAAGAGTCACAAGAAGCATTAACGGTGGCCTGTTTGGACAGAAGGGTAAGCGTGTTCAAATGTCCCGCCTTGAATTGCTAATGGAGACAGGTGTTGGCTTATTGTCTGGTCAAGGTGAGGACCCACGAATAATGATAGAGGCCTCATATGATGGTGGTAGAACGTGGGACAGTGGCACATGGGCTAGGACCGGGAGGTTAGGAGAGCATGTATTGAAGGTTGAATGGTTTAACTTAAAATCCTTTTATGACTTGATACTAAGGATAACCACCACAGACCCCGTGAACTTTACTATCTATTCTTCAACAATAGACCTAAGACTGGCGGGTAAATAATGATTAATGTAAATCCACCACCACGACCAAGAATGCCACAAACATTCTTACGGGACCGTGAAGTCAATGGTTACATGGAGCAGTTACAGACCATCATATTCCAACTGTACACAAGGTCAGGCGGGTCTGGTGATGCGATGGCGCAAGCGTTGCAGGATATTGTAACTATATTTGGAGAGCTAACAGAACTTGACGAGTTACGCCCACTAATAAACAAAAATACCAGTGACATAAACGGCCTTTTACTAAAGGCCTTTAAGTTAGTAACTGTAACCAGTGATTACACCACTGGGCCTAACGAGGTTATAAACTGCGAAAACACAACACCCATTACAATCACACTTGACCCAAACGCTAAGAAAATGGACGAGGTTAACATCAAGAGAGCCAATGCAAAAGTGACCGTTATTGGTCTTATTGATGGTAAGAGTGATAGAATAATAAACATTAAAAATTACTCACTAAAGCTGGCTTATACTGGCTCTAGGTGGATTGAGATATGAGCAACAATGTAACCCAACAGCTAGAACAAACTGCATTTGGCGAACTGCTAACAGCGGAACTAACACCTATTGTGCAAATATCAGCCCAGTACGGCATTGAGGAGGATTTAAATATAATTAATGCCAATGGTGGCAGTTATCAGTTATCCAATTCATTATACGAAGTATCAAGTGGGACTAATGCAGTCGGTGTGTCGTCACTAAACACAAAAAAACAAGCGAACTACAAGCCAGGTCAAGGGTTGGTGGCTAGGTTCTCTGGCGTATTTGACACACCACAAGCCAGTAACCTACAGGCGGCTGGCTTTATAACCTCAGAGGACAGTTTTGCTTTTGGTTACCTAAATACAACTTTCGGAATCATAACATCTCTGGGTGGTGCTGTTGAAGCTCAAGAATTAACCTTAACTGTTGCGGCAACAGGAGCAGAAAACGCAACTGTAACAATAGATGGGACTGGTTACACGGTACCGCTAACATCCGGAACAAAAGCGCATAACTGCTGGGAAATAGCCAACAGCCTAACATCTCAAGTTGCCACCTATTTATTTTCATCAAACGGCGACACTGTATATGCAATGAGTAAACTACCTGGCCCGCAAGGATCGTTTGCCTTTTCAAGTTCAACAGCAGTTGGTGCATGGGTACAGCAAGCGGCAGGGGTTAATCCAACACAAGCGGTTATCGAGCCCAGCAACTGGAGTCATGACAGCGCGGAATGGCTAGATCCATTAAAGGGCAACGTTTACGAGATTAAATTCTCATACCTTGGTTTTAGCGGTATTGAGTTCTACATCAAAGATCCCGAAACCAATGATAAAATACTGGTTCACGTTTACGAGTACGGCAACACCAGCACAACACCAATTGTACGAAATCCAACATTTAGATGTGGCTGGGTTACCCAAAACTTTGGTAACACCACTAACGTAACAGTCAAGGGTGCTAGTGCGCTAATAGCCATAGAGGGCAAAAGCGTGTCGGACAATACGCCAAGAGGCATTGAGGGTTCTCTAACAGCGGTTGGTACAACACAGACTAATTTAATGACAGTTAGAAATCGCTTTCATTTTGGCGACATAATAAACCGAGCATCAATAATACCGTTATTGCTATCTTTCGGCACCGACTCAGCTAAGGGTGCGTTTGTACGAGTCACAGCAGGAGCAACTTTCGGTGGGGACTTAAATTTTAGCTACTTGGATAAGACAAACTCAATCATAGAGACTGCAACCGATGCAGTAACAGTTTCAGGTGGCCGATTTATAGCGTCCTTTTTGGTCACATCGGCGGGGCTAGTTATATCAAGCGACAACTTTAGAACCCGAATAGAACCCGATGAGATTATAACAATATCAGCCGCAGTAACTAAAACGCCATCAGCCGATGTATTCGGTTCAGCATCGTTACTGGAGGAGGTTTAATGCCTAGAGCGCAATCAAACCTAGCAATAGGCAGTATATCAACAACAGACATAACAAGCCTTTATACCGTTCCGTCAGGCTCAATTGTCACAGTGTATTTAACTCTATTCAATACAGCTGCGACTGACAGTGTTGTAAGTGTAATAGTTAACGATGAAACAACGGACAGGACTATAGAAACGCTAGAATTAACTTCAGGCGGTGGCGAACAAAAACTAGCCGCGTTATTGTCAACACAGAAGCTAACAGCAGGTTTTTCTGTTAAAATACAATCAAGCAATGCCAATACAATTAACTACTTTTTGTCTGGCTCAATAATTACATAGGTGCAAGCATGGGTTTTTCATTAAGCGACTTAGACTTTATTTCGCCAATTGTCGGAAAAGGCGGCATTATTGACGAGATCGGACGAGGAATAGACAAGAAATTGCTAGGCGGCGATGCGGCAGATGCAGCAGAAGAGGCAGCGTCTTTACAAGCGATAGCAGGCGAAAAGGCTGCGGCTTTGTTTGATCCATTTGTGGGTCTTGGTGCGAGTGGCATAGAGCAGGCTGGATTCTTAACAGACCCCAACCAGCAGTTCCAATTCTTGCAATCCAACCCACTGTTCCAGTTGGGGCTAGATAACCTCAACCAGCAAACAGCAAGAAGCGCGGCAGCAAGTGGAAGAGTTGGCGCTACGGATACCAACCAGCAGCTTATTAACAACGCTCTATTGGCCGCAAGCCCACTAATACAGCAACAAAAAGCCTCAATAGGCGACTTACTTAATATCGGACTGGGAACCGCAGGAAGCCAAGGCAATCTATTGACTGGTATCGGTGCAGCCCAAGCGGGTGGCGTTGTTGGTGCGGCAAACGCAAGGCAACAAGGTGTTGGTAATCTATTAAACTTAGCTGGAACCATAGGCGCTATGGCATCGGCCCCAGGAGCAGGAGCGGCAGGAGCAGGAGCGGCAGGAGCGGGTGCCTCAAGTGGGTTGTTAGCATCAGATTTAAGGTTGAAAGAAAATATAGAGTTTACCGGCACTGAGAACGGCCACAAAAAGTACAAATGGAAGTGGAATGGTCTAGCTGAAAAACTTGGATTATCCGGCACCTCAAGTGGTGTAATAGCTCAAGAGGTTGAGCAGATAAATCCTAATGCGGTTGTCATGAAGGATGGGTTTAAACATGTTAATTATGAATTGATAGGGGTATCAAATGGCAATTGATCCAAGAATATCACTAGCGGTGCAGCAAGCCAATATTGCACCAGCTATAGACCTGTTCCAAAGAACGCTGCAACAGCAGCGAGCAAACAGCATTCAAGACCGGTTATTACCTGGACAATTACAGTTGCAACAACAAGCTTTGGCACAAGGTAAACAAGCCATTGAGCAAGGTGAGTTATCCCTACAGGCATCCAGAATAAACATCGATAATGAAGAGGATAAGCGTGACTTGCGTTCACTCGCTGAGTTCTCAACACTTAATAAGCCTCTATTTGAAGAAGCTGTAAAAGGTAATGTAGACCCCCTCAGAGCAGCCTTAGAAACAAGGGTTAGACAATTAGGGCCAGAACGGGCAACGCAAAGTGCGGAGGCTCTACGGGCCATTAATAGTAACGTTCCTTCACAAATAAGTCTGGCATTGAGGGGCTTTCAGAACGCAGAGAATCTAGCTAAGCAAACCGGATTGCTTGGCAGAACCGAAACGCCAGCAGCCTTAAGGGAATTCCAAACCACAGTTGAAACCGCTGGATTGACACCAGAAGAGAAACAACAGGCAGCTAGAATAAAACTAGGTTTACAACCAAGAGCAACGGGAAGTGCTTCACAAACCATAGCGGCACAGGGAACTGCAGAAGAAGTTGCAGAAGTCGAAAAGACAATCAAAGGTGCAGGTGAAGAAGGAAGATTGACAGCAAAGCTTAAATTACAGCCAGAAATAGAATCCGCTGTAAAGGGTGCTGTAGCCCAAGCCGTACAGGCAGCAGATAAAGTAAAAGAAGAACGCAGCGACAGCAACGCATTCTCTGTTTACGAAGTTGGTATAAACGGCTTAAGGCAGGCGCTTGGTGACACATCAACAGGGCCATTTGTTGGAGCCTTACCCGCTATAACGTCTGAAGCAAGAACAGCAGACGGAGCGATTGCAGCTATGGCACCGATACTTAAGCAAATGTTTAGAAGTGCAGGTGAGGGCACGTTCACTGATAAAGACCAAGAGTTACTTGTTGCCATGATACCAACTAGAAAAGATAGCCCAGAGACTAGGCAGTCCAAACTTGCAAACATAGATGCAATTGTAAGGGCAAAGTTGAGGCAACCAGAGCAACAAGAGCCACGAGCCGAACAAGCACAGCCACAAACCGGAACGATTGGGCGCTTTACTTTTGAGGTGATTGATTAATGGCAACCTTTCAAGTCACAGACCCACAAACAGGCAAAACGGTAAGGTTAACTGGTGATTCTCCACCTACCGAGCAAGAGCTTATCGATATATTCTCACGAATTGGAGGCCAACAACCTACCCAACAGTCACAGCAAGATTTGATTGATTCTGACATACCCACCGAGGAGGCCTTGCAGGCAGAGCAACGGAGAGCTGAACAGTTTAGGGAGTCTCAACAGGAGGGCTTATTAACTCAAGCTAAAGGCGTAGGTGAGGCCGCTTTAACTTTCGGCACTGGCGCAACAACTGGGGCGCTTGGGCTATTAACA
>JBFKSL010000002.1:0-32727 GCA_041626995.1 Ketobacter sp.
AGAGAATTTATTTGAAGTGTAAAAGTTTTTGTTATTGCATTTATTGTAAACGAGTTGTTGTATTGTTTCGTGACATTGTAGTTAGAACTTTATAAGTGTTTTGTACACGATGTTATTATTGGCGAGTTGTCATCGATTTTTGGTCTGATTCTTCTAAAAATTCGGCCTGTATCTCCAATACCCTTCTTTGTTGGTTGATTACGGTTTTAGGGCCTGATGGAGTATGTTCAGGTGAAGGAAATATCCTGAAAACCGATACGGAGATAAGAAAATGAAGAAAGCTGCTTTAGTGGCATTAACTTGTGTTGCTGTTGCTGGTATAAGTCAAACAGCTTCAGCTTATACAAGAATAAAATGCAGTAACGGAACCGCACTAAAATGGGGAAGCAATTCCATAACCATGCGTTTGGCCTCCAATAGTTTTCCTGCCGGAGCATGGCGAACGGCTATGACGGATTCTTTACAGGCGTGGAATCGTAACCCCAGTAAATTTCGCTTTAGCTATGTCACCGGTGATACCAGCGTGGGGAAAAATAATGGTCAAAATGAGGCGTGGTTTACCGCCAGCGATATTGGTGCACCAGCAGTAACCTACTGGTGGGGGAATTGTAGTACCGGTCGATTTACTGAAAATGATGTCCTGTTTATGAACACGGTAAACTACACAACGTCAAATAATGTAGCGAGTTTAATTTCCTATAATGGATCCTTCCGTCCTTTCCGTACGACTGCATTGCATGAATTGGGACATGTTGTTGGATTAGGTCATACCTCAAATACCTATAGCATTATGGGACAAGACTGGGATCACATCCAAGCCAATGGCAGCACCGTTCGAACATACCCTGGTGAAGATGCAGGTCGTGGTGCAAAAGCCATTTATGGCAATAACACTGGAAATATTCAGGATGTTGGCTCCACCCATTTCCGCCGAACGGGTTCCAGTGGTGGGTATTCCACTCACGCGCCAGTGCGAATATTCAATACGAGTGGGAGCGTCTTAGGCAGTTTCCGCGATAGCAACGGTGTATTGGGTTATCGAGTTAATCGTGGACAGGCTGTGGATGTTGAGTTTGGTTTTGAAAATAATGGGGAGCATACGCAATCCGGTATTGATGCCAGTTATTATATTTCTACCAATAATTACATTAGCACCAGCGACACCCGAATCGCTACCTATGTGAATTGGACTTTGGCACCAGACACCGTTACCTATCCCCGCCGAAGAGTTACCATTCCCAGTAATCTAACTCGAGGCAGCGTTTACTATTTGGGTGTCTTCATGGATGTGAATTCCGAAGTATCTGAAGTGGATGAAGTTAACAATCGCACCTATATCCCCATTCGCATTAATTAATCGTTGAACCTATGGCGTGGGCACTTTGTGCCCGCGCTTATCATTGTGGCATGTTTTGAGGGACAAATTATGGATAACAAAGTGGCGGTCGTCTGGGTTACAACGATAATCAGTGCACTATGTTGGGTGCAAGGTGTGAATGCTGCCGGGCAAGAAGAAAGGGATGAAGCGGATAACGCCCAGACAGAAGTAGATTTAATGGCACCGCTGGTAGAACAGGCCAATTATATTTTTAAGGGCACAGTGGTGGAGGTGAATACTCGAATATCAGAACCAAGCACAGAAGGTGATACAGGGGTACCTTATACCTTCGTTACCTACCAAGTTGAGCGTGAAATGAAAGGCAGTACGGAAAATGACACGATTACTTTGCGCTTCGTAGGTGGACCCATCAATCAAGATGAATTTTTAATGGTGCAAGATCAGCCGATGATGGATTTGGGCGATACGGATATTCTGTTTGTTTCTAATAATGGTGACTCGGGTTGCCCATTGGTTGGCTGTGCTCAAGGCCGTTTTAGAGAAATCGATGGTGTGATGTTTAACGAGTACGGCAAAACGTTGGAGGTTGGCCCCGAGGGGGCGTTGCGTTTAGGGCAGGCAGCAAAGCTGGAGGACGTTTCTCACCATGCCATGTCTGAAACGATCGAATTTTATCGTGAGGAGAGCGAGTTGGAAGGTGAACCATACGGTGTGGAGCACCTTGATCCTCTCCCTGCGGAACAGGGGTTCCGTCCTGACCCGGCAGGATTGGAAACCATGATTGAAGAAACTGTGCAAAGAAAGTATACGCCACAACAATTGGCTCAACTGTTGCCGGAGCAAAGTGCTGATCCTGACAAATCCTTTGTTGATACCATCTTTGCACCTGAAAACATTACTGCTCCTCCCCAAGAGCTTGCGCAGAATGAGTCTATGGATGATGAGGAGGTAAGAGAGCGCCTGATGGAGTTATTCCCCACGGGTAACAACAGCGGTGAGCCTGCACCTGTTCAAGCTGCCAAAGCGGTGAATGCGTCTGGGTCGTCCTTAGTGGCGGTCGCGAATGCCGGCTCATTATTAGTTGAAACCGAGTCGACCCAGCCTGTTACTAGTGCTGAAAGGGTGCTTGAAACCCACAACAAGTCTCCTTTTTTTTGGTGGGTGGTGTTAGCGCTCTTTTCTTTAGCGGGGGTGGTAGTGTTCAGATTCTTTAATAAAAAGGTAAAAGTTAGCTAACGGTTCAACTGTGGCGAGGTGTTGCCCGATAGGTCTGGTGATTAGATTTATTGGGCTGTTTTGCCTTTCGGTACAAAATTGGTAACTAAACTAGGGTGTTTTCCACCAGCAAAGAAGGCTGAAAATGCCAGCCAACTATGGGATAATGGCGCGCCTTTTCAAGGCCGGAGGGTATTATCGGCAGGCCAAAATCCCTAAGGGAATATGCCAAAGCTTGTAACATTTGATCAATTTCAGTGAGTTTTTAGATGATTGACTCTCTGGTCGCTCAACACGATAATGTCGCCCCCCGTAACGATTTAAATTATTGATTGATGTAAATCATTGATCAATGTGTGGTTTTTTGTGCGAGATTGGGGGTTTTTCCTAACCGAAAAAGTCCGCGTGCCCAAATTGCCCTCCGTTTTTGAAGACTTCTAGCCAATAGAAAGAGCGTTTTAGTATGGGAATACAGAAGAAGCTTGTTCCGACTCTGGATAATCCGTTTCAGGAACCCGAAACCAAAGAATTCAAGATCCCCGGTGAGATTGCCCGTGAACCCGGCATCTATGAGGAATCCTTAAAAGAAGGCTGGGAGATCATGCAGCGGCCTGAAACCGCCGCTGGTGTTAAGGCCATCGAGAAACAGCATCTTAAAAAGCGGATGTCTGTGTGGGAGCGAATTCGGGTATTAACCGATAAAGATCCCATCGTTCTGTATCAAAACTGGGGCAAAAACCTGGATGGTGCATCTATCGTTACGGCCATCTGTAATATAGAAGGCCGTGATGTTGCTGTATACGGTCACGACTTCACCGTTCGCGCGGGCTCCATGGATGCCACCAACGGCCGTAAGCTGGCTAGTCTGATTAAGTTGGCGGGTGAGCGCGGTATTCCTCTGATCGGCATGAACGATTCCGCTGGTGCCTATGTGCCGGCAGGTGTAGGTGGTCTGGACGGCTACGCCGAAGCGTTTACCGCCCTGCGTAAAATCAGTGGTGTTGTTCCAAGCATTATGTGCATGTTCGGCTACAACGCTGGTGGTGGTGCCTACCTGCCTCGTCAAGGCAGCTTTATGATTCAGCCACAAGATACCTTCTTCGGCCTTACTGGCCCTGGCGTTGTTAAATCCGTTCTGGGTGAAGACGTTACTGCCGATGAGCTGGGTGGCCCAGGTGTTCACGGCCAGTCTGGTGTAACCGACTTTGTTGTGCCTGACGAAGTATCTGCCCTGCGCAAAGCCAAAGAATTGCTGCGTTACTTTCCTGATAACAACAGCTCCATGGCGCCGTTCCAGGAAACCTCTGATCCACTGGATCGTAAAACCTGGGATACTGACATTCTGTTCAAGAAGGCGTTTAACTCGCCATCTGGCTACAACACTCCGCTGGACATTCGCATTCTGATTCAACAGATCTGCGACCACGGCGACTACACCGAATTTCAACCTGATCGTGCTCAAAACACCATTTGTGCCTTTGGCCGTATGGGTGGAAACGTAGTGGGTATCGTAGCCAACAACAGTGCGGTGGCCTCGGGTCAGATCGACATTGACGCCTCTTATAAGAACGCACGTTTTATCCGTTTCTGTAACGTATACAACATTCCAGTCGTGTTCATAGAAGACACCACTGGTTTCTTGCCGGGTACAGACCAAGAGCGTAATGGTATCGTTCAAGCAGGTCGAGCCATGCTGGATTCCATTATTGATCTGCGTACCCCGCGAATTCTGCTGATTGTACGTAACGCCTTTGGTGGTGCTTACGCGGCATTTAACAGCTACGCCACTGGCGCTGATGTGGTATTGGCGCTGCCTACCACTCGTTTGGCGGTAATGGGTAATGCGGGTAAAGAATTCGTATATAAGAAAGAGCTGCAAGCTATCCGTGCCGCTGTAAAAGGTAAGATTGCCGAGCGTACCACTGCGTTGATTGCTGCTGGCGGTTCCGAGGCGCAAGCGAAAGTGCAGGCGCAAGCGGAAGTGGAAGAGTGGGTTAAACAGCAAGAAGCCCATTACAACGCACTTTACGAGAAAGAATTGATGAACCCGAAAGAAGCGTTAAGCCTGGGTTCCATTTCACAATTGGTTATGCCTTACGACCTGCGCTCCAGCTTGACGCAAAATCTCAACTTCCTGTTGCGTCATTACAAGCCTGAGCCCATGAGTGGCCCGCAGCGTGAATTCCACTAATCGGTTGATGAGATTTAATAGGATTTAGACATGAGTAACGAAAACTATTCCAACAATCCGCTGGTAAACAAAGATCGTCGCCGCAAGTCAACCGATTCTGCGTGGGTAAGCCAGTTCGATTGTTCCGACATGAAGCCACTGATTATCTGTCGTGGCCCGATTCGTAAAGAAGTAATGGACGTGTGGGAAGAAATGGGCATTACCGGTTACGGTATCCTGCTTTCCGAAAAAGATTCCATCACCTACAACAATGCGTTGGCGCCTGAGCTTCGCCAAATGGCCAACCCTGACCACGTACATCGTGTGCCTGATTACACAGGTATGGATAAAGATGAACGTACTCAGCGTATTCAACAAATTATCAGCATTGCCAAAGAAAATGGACACGACTCTGTTTTCGCCGGTTACGGTTTTATGGCGGAAGATGAAGCTCTGGTAAGCGCCTTGGAAGAAGCTGGCCTGAACTTTATCGGCCCTTGTTCTGGCACAGTGCGTGGTGCTGGTGCGAAAGACGAAGCCAAACGAACCGCTTTACAGAACGATGTATCCACTACACCGGGTATCGATAACCTGACATCACTTACTTTGCTAAGCAAAGCTGGCGATTTGGCTGGTTTAAAAGCCATCGCTGAAGAGAATGGATTGCAAGTAGATGGGTCTGCTTGGGAGGGTGAGCTGGTAGACGTAGCCGATGCTGTACTGAACGCTTCCTATGATAAGTCCATCGATATTATTACTGTTGATGAAATCTGTGCCGAAGCCAAAGTTCGTGTAGCTGAAGTATTCAAGCAATATCCCGAAAACCGCGTGCGCTTAAAGGCCATCGGCGGTGGCGGTGGTAAAGGTCAGCGTATTTTGCAAAGCCCTGCTGCATTCGAAGGCGACTTAGATAGCCGCATTGAGGAAGCTTCCAGTGTGGCTGCAGAGAAATTGATCGAAATTCTGCAAGAAGTTAAAACTACCGGTGTGGGCGACAACAAAAACGTGTTGATCGAACTTAACATCGAAACCACCCGTCATCAGGAAATCCAAGTAATTGGTAACGGTGAATGGTGTACTACGCTGGGTGCTCGTGATTGTTCTTTGCAAATGCACGAACAAAAGCTGTTGGAAATCTCCAATACTAGTGAAATGTTGGAAGAAGCCATTGCCCGCGCCGAAGAAGCTGGCAAAGCCGAAGAAGTTGCCGCACTGAAAACCGACCTCAACATTCTGCAAGCTATGGAGCAGGAGTCTGAGCGTTTTGGTCTGGCAGTAGGCTTGGATTCCGTATCAACATTTGAGTGTATCGTTGATAAGGGCAGCCACTTCTTTATGGAAATGAACACGCGTATTCAGGTAGAGCACCGCGTATCTGAATTGTGTTACACCCTGAAATTCGCCAACCCAGAAGACCCCAACGATTACCTGTTGGTGGATTCTTTGGTTGAAGCCATGACCCTGTTGGCTCGTCACGGTAAAAAACTGCCTAAGCCAGAGCGTATTCCTCGCGAGCGTGCTTCTGTTGAAGCTCGTTTGAATGCGACCAATGCTGCGTTGAAACCTCATGCTGGCGGCGTGATCGAATACTGGTCCAGCCCTATTGATGGCGAAATTCGGGATGACCAGGGCATCAGTGCCCGTAACCCAGACACCAACCAGTTCATCAAATACCACTTGGCAGGAGCTTACGACAGTAACATCGCTCTGTTGTTAACCGTTGGTTCTAGCCGTGTTGACAGTTACAACGAGATGGCAGAATTGTTGCGCCGCACCAAAATGAGCGGTGAGAACCTGGCCACTAACCTTGAGTTCCATTATGGCTTAGTGCATTGGTTCCTGGCTGAAAACGTTCACGCTAAATCCACCACCAAGTTTGTTATGCCTTATCTGACATTGGTAGGTCAGCTAAAAGCGGCTTTGGCGGATTTCGATTTGGAATACGCGTTTACCCAAGCCAAAGCGCTGTATAAGAAGCAAATTGCAGAAGCTCATGGTAGTGGTGAAAGCCTACAAGGTGCCATGGGTGCCATTGATGCGGCCATGGAGCGTAAGCACACCTTCGTATTGCGTGCATTGGAAATTCTGATGCAAGATCCCCACGTGTTCTCCGGTTGGTTGAGCTTGAACAAAGCCAATGTACAGTTCGATGATGACAAAGTTATCTGGACTCGCAACCCCATTCAGGTTCTGAATGAAACCTATCACTACCTGAACATGGATTTCCGTGCCGATCTGCCAGCGGCAGAATGCATTTGGAAGCACGACAACGAAATTATGCAGAAAGGTTTGGGCTTCTATGCCGAGCTGGAACAAAAGCTGGGTGAAACCGATTGGCTAAAACTGAACGCTTTGTTGGCTGAAACTTCTCCACAAGGTGGAATGGATGCTGAGACTTGGGCGCAAGTTCAGTCTGCACATCTGGGTTTCCAAGCGGGTATGGAAGTTATGAGTGCGTTGCCTAAGATCGCATCGCAAGTGAAATTCTATGATCTGAAAGTGAATGAAGACCTGACTGTTTTCATTCCAGAGCATCTGCATGACGAAGATCTGCAAGCCAAGATGATGAAAGTGTTGGTTCCACCTCCTGCTACCAAGGCTGATGAAATCGTTGCCGTGAGTGGCGGTATGTTCTATGGCCGTGAAGTGCCTGGTGCGCCTCCGTTTGTGGAAGAAGGTCAGCACGTAGAAGCCGGTCAGGCCATCTACATCATCGAAGTAATGAAGATGTTCAACAAAGTGATTGCTCCGTTCTCCTGCACCATCGACAAACTCCTATTGGACAACATCGACGGTTCTATCGTGAAACAAGGGCAGCCACTGTTCAAAGTGACGCCCGATGAAATCATTGTTGAAGAAGATCCTGCTGAAGTGAAAGCCCGTCGCCGTGCTGCCACGGAAAGCGTAATGCAAGGTCTTATCTGATCTAATGAACAGTAAGCTGGATCACGTGCGCACCAAGCTCAAAGAGCAGGTGCCACTGATTACCCATATGGGAATCGACGTGATTTCCTGGGATGGCTCAACGGTGGTGGTGGAAGCCCCCCTTGAGCCAAACCTGAATACCCACGGAACGGCGTTTGGTGGCAGCCTGTATTGTGTCGGCGCCATGACCGGTTGGAGTGCTGTGCATCTTACCTTGATGGATGCCGGGCATCTGCCCAGTGTGTGGTTGGCCAAAGGTGAGGTGGAATACAAAAAGCCCGTGCGTGGAGTGTTACGAGCACAAACCACTGTCTCTGATGAATTACGAAATCAATTGATAACCGGTTATGAAGGCAAGGGCCGTGTTAAAGCCAGCATTCAAGTGGCTATTCAGGAGCAGGGTGAAGATGCCGTAAAAATGGCCGCCGTTTACTACGCGATGAAGCAAGATCCATAGAAACTTCCTTTTTTAGACCCCTTTCTTACTTTTACATTTTCTAAACTAATTTCCTTCACGCTTGATATTGATCTTGCCAACAAAGCGGGTGAATATGCGCAATATGCGTGAGTATTTTTAACTCTGCCGCATTAAATTTTATACATTGATAATTCTAAGGATTGGGGCTGCATGAATAATAATCTTTCTCGCCACAAGTGGTGGCTGTCTTTTGTTTCGGTTACATTTTTGGTGGGCTGTTTTGCTACTTCGGCAAAATGGATGGCCTACGTTTCGGTCGATCCTGATAACTTAAATCAGGTGCTAATGAATGACGCGGGTCAGGTTGTGCATGTATCCGAGCAGGATGATGGTTTGCATGTAACGACCTATGATGCAGAAGGTGTTGTGCTAGACGACTCTCTAACAGCGGTTACTGTGGATTCAGCGGCAGCAACTTTGGATGTGCCTGGTGTTGGCCTGCTGGTTGCTGCGGATACGTTAGCAAACTCGTTGCTGGTGAATGTGAATGATAGCTCCGTGACGAACCTGGACGTTGCCTTGCTGCCTGAGTTGGTTACCAGCCAGCCTTTAACGGCTATTACCTCGGCACTTAATCAGGTGGTAGCTTATGGTGTAACAGAAACTCAGGGTTGGTTGCTGGTTATCAACTTTGCCACTCAGTCGAGTCAGTTGTTGGCCATAGACGGTGCCACAGCGATTAATGCCGTATTTGGATACAGCGGTTTAATGGTGGAACTGGAAACCGAAACCACCCGCGAAGTTATTTCTTATGATGAAGCCTTAAATGAAATCGCACGCTTTACTTTGGAAAGCAGCAGTGAATCCTTGATCGGCGACTCTTTAGGCCGTCCGGTTCTGTTTCATGGCAGCAACCATAATGTTCGGGTAACTGACAGCGCTGGTGCAACTCAATGGGAGTTTGAAAACCAAGAGCTGGAATCAATAGATGGACATTCCGTTGGCCCTGATGGTCACGTGCTGCTGTGGGGTGATAATGCTAGCTTGAATCCATTAACGGGCATTGTGTTGGATTCGGCTCACTTCCTGATGGTGAGTGCAGATGGTGAAATGCAGTATCACTACCTGGGCGGTGAGGATATGGTTAATATTCGCTACAGCAATGTGAAACACTTTGAAGGCGGTTTGGTTCAAGTGAGCTTCCAGGGCTGGAAAGGTCAGCTGGTGGGTTTTGTGTTGGGTAGTAACCTAGGCACACCGTTTGCCATCAGCCGTCAAATTTATCATGACTTTATTACTCTGGGCGGTAGCAAAACGCGTTGGATGCGCGAGCCCAAGCGCAGCGAAACCTATGCTCAGTGTGGGTCAATTTGCGTTAGCATAGTGAGCGATACCGAAGGCCACTGTGATAGCTTGGATGTGTTTAATGTGGACACCCGATCTATCGTGACAGCAAGTCAGGTTTGTGGTGCTAAGGATGAGTTAGGTGCTAGCTTGCCTGATACGGTGAAAGTGTCTTTGTATTGATCAAGCCTTCAAGGTCATAACAAAAAAAGCGGTCAGCATTAGCGGCCGCTTTTTTTTCGGGTTAGATCTGATTTAAATCGCGATTCACCAACAATGCTCGTTCTGACGCACTAAAGGAATGTTGATATAAAGCTTGAATCTGACTTTCCTTCTCTTGCGCAGACAGCCCGGCGTTCATGATGGCTTGCTTCTCTGCCTGGAACTGATCATAGCGGCTATCCCAATTCATAATATTCGGCGTGGCATTGGCGTAACGTTGGAATAGCTCATCCAGCTTTTCGTTTTTTTCCTGTCGGCTTAGGCTGTCATCCACGGCGATATTCATGCCTTCCAGCATTTGGCGAGTAGAATCGTTTTCCACCGAAAACAGTAAGCCTGCGGTTTCCTCGCCTAAGAACAGCTTTTGCAGCTCCGCTTGCTCATCCAGTAAGGCGATGCGCTCTTCAATATTTTGTGGCCGCCCCCAATCATGTGAACGTTGTTTTAAGGCAACGCTGTAGTCATGAAAGTCTTTCACCACTTTTGCCGTTTGCTGGGCCACATCGCTTGGCAGCGAGTCATAAATGATGTTTTGCAGTCGGTTCATGGCCTCGTTGTCCAGTTCCAGGTCGCCATGATCAAACGCTTTGCGCAAAGCATGAAGGGCTTCGTTATCCAACAAAACATCCCCATTCTCATCCAGCTTGATGTTGTGAAGATTTTGCTCGATCTTTTTGCGGTTAAGGTGGTGGGCTTGAACTAAACCAGACTGGTAATATTGATCTGAATTAACGGCAGGGGCATCGTTGGAAGAAGCAACTGGGTCGTCCGATCCGTTGAAAAATTCAGCATCTTCAGAATCAGGTGAGTACTCCCAAACATCACCAAGGCGAGTGAATTCTTGCTCTGAAGCTGGCTGTACCGCTTCCTCAACCGAAAGGTGGTTTTGATCATCTCCACTTGAAGCGAAAATGGCAATTAAGTTGGCCGCTGAGACGAAAGCCGCGGCACCAAATAGAGTAGAGGCCTTCATATGCAATGGCTCCCTATGTGATTGTTGTTATCCAGCAATGGAACCATGATCGGCTCAAAATGCCAAGGTTTACGGCTCTTATTGGCAGTTCAGCATATTGAAGATGTCCGTTTCTTGGCTATGTGCTGTATGAAAAACGATCGCTCGCTCAATGCACCATGGATCTGTCGGTTTTCATCATTTTCCAAACTATAAGGAATTGATAGGGTGACTCATAACCCAATTAGAAAAATTAAGGAACAATCATGAGCAGCGTATTTCAACCAAATCTATTGCAAGGTAAAACCGTATTCATCACCGGTGCAGGTAGCGGTATCAACAAAGGCATCGCCAAACGCTTTGCTGAACATGGGGCTCGCATTGTGATGATTGGTCGGCGCCAGGAAAAGCTGGATGAGAGCTGTGCAGAAATCAAAGCCGCTGGAGGTGAAGCGGTGGGTTTCAGCGCTGATGTACGCCACTTCGATGCCCTTGCTGATGCTGCCAAGCAAGGCAGTGAGCGATTTGGCCCCTATGACATTGTGGTCGCTGGTGCCGCTGGAAACTTCGTGGCCCCTGCAGCACAGCTAAGCGCGAATGGCTTTTCCTCGGTGATCGATATCGATCTAAAAGGCACCTATAACACCTTCAAAGCTTGCAGCGACTTCTTCGCGGAAAAGGATGTTAGCCTGATTGCTATCTCGGCACCCCAAGCGGTAAACCCCATGCCCATGCAAAGCCATGCCTGCTCCGCCAAAGCCGGTATTGAAATGTTGCTAAAAACGCTGGCCATTGAGTGGGGAAGCCGAGGAGTGCGAGTAAATGGCATTTCACCAGGTTATGTGGAAGCCACCGTGGGCGGTGATTTATTCATGAATGGGCAAGGTAAAGACCTGTTAGAGAGGCGCATACCCCTGCAACGGGTAACCAATGTGAATGAAATGGCTGACATGGCTTTGATGTTGTGTACATCTGTCGCCGCATACATGACAGGACATATTGTGGCGTTGGATGGGGGGGTGAGCTTGCTTGGTGGGGGCGGCTTTGCCTTTTCTTAGCTTTTTATTCCCCTTTCAGCGAAACCTGCTTTGAGCTACTCTTACAGAACGTTTTGGTGGGAGCGAAGTTGAATGCAGGTTCTCTATCCTGAGATAAAACCCTATAAAGAACATAATATTATCGTTGATGTGCCGCATCGTATCCATGTGGAAGAGTGCGGCAATCCACAGGGCCTGCCGGTGCTGTTTGTGCACGGAGGTCCGGGTGCAGGTTGTGATACCTATCATCGTCGCTTCTTCGATCCTGAGAAATATCGGATCATTCTTTTCGATCAGCGTGGCTGTGGCCGCTCTGCACCCCATGCCAGTATCAAAAACAACACCACGCCCGATTTAATTAACGATATGGAAACCATTCGCAAACAACTGGGTGTGGAGCAGTGGATATTGTTTGGTGGTTCCTGGGGATCAACCTTGGCGTTGCTCTATGCTCAGGCCTACCCCGAAAATGTTACTGGCATGATCTTACGTGGTATTTTCTTATGCCGCCAAAGGGATATCGATTGGTTTTATAAAGAAGGTGCCAATCGCATATTCACCGATAAATGGATCGAACTGTTAAAGCTGCTGCCAGCGAATCAACGCCACGACATTCTAGAAGGCTATAACGTATTGCTGAATGGCGACAATGAATTGCAACGTATGGCGGCCGCAAAAGCCTGGGCCGCCTGGGAAGGCAATTGCGCCACCTTGCGGCCGAGCTTTAGTGTAAAAAGTTCGGCGGGAGACTCGCGCACTGCACTCAGCATGGCAAAAATGGAAGTGCATTATTTTTTAAATAAAGGATTTATTGAAGAAAACCAAATCATTAACAACATGAAAGCCATTGATCATATCCCTGGAATTATTGTTCATGGCCGCTACGATATGATCTGCCCTGTGGAGCAGGCATTCGAGCTTCACGGTATGTGGACAAATTCAGAATTAAATATCATACGAGATGCGGGCCATGCCAGCATGGAATTGGGTATTGTGGATGCCCTTATCAAAGCAACCGACGAAATGGCCAAAAAACAAAGTACGCGGGCCTGATTGCATCGCAGTTATCAAGTACATTAAATATCATTACCGGTTTGGCTGATAACTGCATCACATCCTTTGGTTAATACATTGCGAAGTTCACAAATCACTTCTTTAATCAAACAAGAAAGTAATGGAAGTGCAAAGCGCAGTTGAGTAAAGTTTGGCCGCTATTTTGCTTGCTCATCTTGAAGTATGCTTTCCCAACCCAAAGGAAGTTGATCATGTCTCGTAAATCGCTCGTTACCCCCTTCGTTTTTCTATTCTGCTGCCTTTTCTCGGTGCAATTATTTGCGGAAGTGCTCACTATGGGGTCTGCTTTGAATAAGGCTGGCCGTCAGCGCATGCTCACGCAGAATATTATGAAGAATTATTTTTTGCTTGGTCTTGATGTAGATGTGGTGCGTTCGCGCAAAGAGTTGGATCGAAGCGTGGCATTGTTTGAAGAGCAATTCCAGGAGCTAACAGACTATGCACCTAATAGCACCATCAAGAATTCATTGTCAAAGGTAGAAGATCTTTGGTTTGAATATCGCTCTCTGGCTATTGGTCCTGTTAATAAAGAAACGGCCGCCAAAATCCTTGATCGCAATAATGCCCTGCTAGGTGCTTGTCATCAGGTAGTATTGGATTTGGAAAAGTTTGCTGGTCGTAGCTCGGCAAAAATGGTGAACACCTCTGGTCGTCAACGTATGCTGTCGCAGCGAATTGCCGCTTACTACTTTGCCCATGCGTTGGGTTTCCGGGGTAATGATGTAGTGCAGGAGTTTGAAAAAGCCAAAAAAGAATACAGTGAAGGTCTGACTACATTGGTTTCATTTAATCAAAACAGTGCAGACATTCGACAAGGCTTGAAAAAAGTGGAAGCTCAATGGCAGTTTTCCAATACCGGTTTTGAACAGCTGGATGCAGGTAACTATGTGCCTCACGTGATTTCTGTAACGACTACGGGCATGCTTAAGCGTATGGATAATATCACTCACATGTACGAAGACCTGGATGTCAGTATTTCCAGCTCAGCAGTCGCGTCAGCTGTAGAGCCTTAATTGCCACAATAGACCATTTCCTTTACGCTTTGCATTCATGTTCCCTTGAGTGCAAAGCGTATGACGTTATTCCCCTCTAAAATTCTCTCTAATTTAATGCTTCCGTTATTGGCCTATTGCTTATGAAGGGCCTGATTCAACGTGTAGGCGAAGCGTCGGTTAAGGTGAGCGGTGAAACGGTGGGTTCCATCAATCAGGGTATTTTATTGCTGCTGGGGGTGGAAAAAACTGACGATCGAGCCAAGGCCGACAAGTTATTACATCGGATCACTAATTATCGAATCTTTGAAGATGAGCAGGGCAAAATGAACCGGTCTCTGTTGGATATTCAAGGTGAGCTTCTGGTGGTATCTCAATTCACCTTGGTGGCAGATACTCAAAAGGGCATGCGCCCCAGCTTTTCTTCTGGAGCGCCGCCTGAGTTAGGAAATCAGCTGTACCAATATTTTTTAGAACAAGCTAAACAACGGGTGCCTGCGGTGGCCAGTGGTGTCTTTGGTGTTGATATGAAAGTGTCTTTAATTAATGATGGGCCAGTGACGTTTTTACTGGAGGTTTAATTGTTTGGCTTTGCTAAAAACAAATGCGAATAAAAGCGATAAGCTTGCCAAGCACCAAACGATTATGGGGGATGCAGCCAGATCCCATTTCAGTGACACCAATAACCCGATTCCATAACCCAGCAGGCCAATGGTAAGCCCTTTTAACAATGGATAGCGTTTTGCGCGAATAGTGGCTAACGCGGGAATTACCAATGTAGCAAAGACCAGATACACTCCCACCAGTTGAACGCTGGCGGTGATGGCGATGGCAAATAATGGGTAGAAGGCCGCTTCGCCAAATTTGTTTTTTAATAACAGCCAAAGGGCTGTTGTTGGTAATAACACAGCTGCGCTAAGCAGAATGTGTTGCGACGTTACCCACAGCACTTGTCCTGATAGCATTTCTTTTAATGACTCTCCGCCATGAGGGTCATTTGCCAGCATCAACAGCCCCAAACTTGCGGCTAAAACGAATAGCACGCCAATTAAGGGTTCTTGAAATCTTCCCAGCTTTTTCTCTGTAATGATTAGAAGCAACGCTCCAGCAAGCGCGGCACCTCCTGCAAACAGCTGTGTGCCAATGGCACTTTCAATATCAAACAAGCCGGCAGCAATCACGCCTACCCCTGCAATTTGCGCAATGGCCAGGTCTATAAAGATGATGCCTCTTTTAACCACTTCTCTGCCCAATGGAATATGACTGGCCACGACGATGATGCCCGCAATAAATGCGGGCAATATTAACGACAGATCTTGCCAGCTCACTTTATTGCTCTCTGTGCAGAAAGCAATAAATCGATAGTTCGATCGAACAGGTTGAATAGATCCTGGCTTTGGCCGTCACCACCGACTGTGTAGGGCAGCTTGATGATACCTGCATCCAGTTTTTGTGAAAGCCAGTTAGCGGCTTTAGCGTTTTGGTAAGGCGCCAGCACGATAGCGTCGGGTTTGTTTGCGCTCAATTCGGTTAGCAAACGCTTTTGGTCTTTTGCGCTGGGCGGAATGCCTGGTTTGGGTTCGATAGTTGCCAGTTCTTGCAGTCCAAGCCAGTGGTTCAAATAAACCCAATCTTTATGATGAGTAACAATCTTCATTCCCCGCAGGGGTTTGGCTTTCAGCTGCCATTTGCTGACATGTTCATTCCACTTGGCTTGAAATGTTTTGAGTTGCTCAATGTAGGCAGATTGATTATCAGGGTCGATAGCCGCCAACCTTTTTGACAGCGCAGCAGCGATGGTTGTGATGCGGTTGGGATCAAGATGCACATGGGGATTGCCAGCGCTATGAACATCTCCCTGGGATCGGTCCACGGATTCAGGAATATCCAGCCGTTCCACTTCCATGGCCGCTTCAAAGTAACCGGGTTTGTTGGTTTGGACCTTCGCATTGCCTGAGCGGCGAATTAAAAGTGGTAGCCAGCCCACTTCTAAGTCGGCCCCAGTGCATACCACCATGTCTGCTTTTCGCATTTGTGCAATCAGGGATGGGCGAGCTTCGATATGATGAGGATCTTGTTGTGCATGAGTGGCGGTAAAAATGGTAGCGTGATCACCCGCCAACTGTTCAGTCAGACTTGCCCATTCGGGTTCGCAGGCAAATACATGAACTTTGCCCCAGCAAATGCCGGGCAATAGAAGTAATGAAAACAATAAATAGAATCGCATGGGGCTTTCCTTAGTAGCTGTGCGCGCCGTGGCTGCCCAGGCTCATGTTGTATTGCAGAACCCACACTTCGTCCTGATTTTCACCCCAGCCGCGGTGATTGTATTGCAGTCGAACCCGGGAGAACTCACTTGGGTTGTACTCAAACATAATGCTGCGGCGCTGGGTTTTTTCGGTGCTGCCCAATTCGGTTTCTTCCAAAAATTCATCCATGTCGATGCCATTGCTTTCCAGCTCTTCGAATTGGTTTTTCGGCTCTATTTCTCCGTAGCGAATGCCGGTGCGCCAATTAGGGCTGAAGCGATACACTGCCTGAGCATAGTATCCTTTGTGTTCACCCTGGTAATCACTCACAAATGAATTGACGTCTTCATGAAATTCAGCTGTAGCATCTTCATCCCGTTGAAAATATTCTGCCTGAAAAACCAATTGTTGATTACGAGCGTTACCCGTGGGTGACCACTTGAATACGGCATCCACGCCGGTAATGTCAACTTCACCTTCCATTAGATGCAGTTCAGCTCCGTGTTCTTCTTCCTCGTGGCCGTGACCATGGCTTTCAGTGCTGCGTTCATCGAATTGGGAAGAGTAAGCTGATGCCCCCAGCTGCCAGCTGACATTGTTGCCAAGATCATTTCCTATTTTGGCGAACAGAGCTTTGCCTTCGTTACCTTTGTTTTCTCCTCCCGGAAAGCTATCACCTCGAGTAACTTCTACGCCAAATTCCAGATAAAGATCAGTGGGTGCCAGCCAGCGGCCTTGTATGCCATCGTCATACAGGGTTTTGCCAAACATGGCGGTGTAAATCAAAGGTGCATCATAAAATGCCCAGCTATGTTCATGCTGATTATTCAAGTACCCTATATGGGATAAGAAGCGTCCAAACTTGACGGTGGCTCCATGGCCTAGGCCTAGAGTTTCCAAATAGGCTTCTTCCAGTTCCACTTCTGTGCTGCCATCGTGTTCAGCGATTGCGATACTGGTGCTGCCATAAAACTGATCGTCTACATTTGCGCTGATCGTTAATTCTGAGTGTCCCAGGCTAAACCCCTTGGTGGGTAGCCCCGATTCTGGACCCAATAAAAAGCCAGGTAGTTCAAAATCGTCCTGATATTCCGCATAGCGTCCGTCCAGAATCAGGCTGATGGACGGGTTGAATTCGTTGCCACTAATATAGCCTTGGGCATGTGAAAAAGATGAGGCAAAAAAGGTGGCCAGCATAGCGGCACCTGCACGCTTACAGTTGAGCATGATTAACTCCTAAAATGTATTAGTGAAAATGGGAATAAATGTGGTTAATCAGGCCGTAACAGGAGGAGCGCGTGCTTGGAAAGAATGGTAATAAGCGTAAACAGTTTGTCTGGTGGGGGATTGAATGAAGCTATCGGGATAACCTACACTGAATTCTGTGTTAACGTACTGTGTTGCCGCTAAATTATTACAGCTGGCAAGTCGAAAATCATCACAAATACTGGATTCAGTGTGAAATGCGTGAGTGGCATCGTGAGAAAGCACAATGTCTTGGCTTGCGCTTAGCCAACCAAGTATCAAAGCAAATAAAATTACGCTCTTGTATGTGCTTTTCATGAATGAGTCTAATGGGGTAGAGATGAACGGCAACACTAGCACAAATTTGTTGCCATTTTCCAGTGCCATTGATAATGGTTTTGATTAACAACATAGTATCATTAAGCCTGTCATTTTTTGGAGAAAAACAGTGGTGAGGCGTTTCTTAAGTTTTCTACTTTTGCTTAGCTTAAGTCTGCTTTTTGTGGTGGATCATGCAGTGGCAAGAACTCTGGAAGAGATCAAAAACCAGGGCAATCTTCGGGTTTTATATTGGAGTGGCTATGACAGCTATTTGCCAAGGGATGGTTCACCGTTAGAGCAGGAAAAAAAGTCGGTATCGAAATTTGCCAAGCAGCAGGAGTTGAAACTTGAGCTGGTAGCCGTTGAGCGCTTTGAAGATTTAATACCAGCGTTACTTAGCGATAAAGGGGATTTGATCGCAACCAATCTTACCGTTACGGGTAGCCGCTCTCGCCAGGTGAGTTTCACCCATGGGGTCGCCTCGACGGTAGAGTATTTGGTAGTAGCAAAAGGGGTGAAGCTTAATTCCGTGCAGCAACTGAATGAAATGGAATTGGTTGTTCCAAAAGGAACGGCTTTTGTGGCTACGGCAAAGGGCTTGCAAAAAGCCTATCCTAACTTGAAGCTGCGGCTCATTGATTCCAATTTAAGTACGGATGATATTTTGGATGAGTTAGTAGCTGGCAATATTCAGCTTACCATTTTGGATGGCAACACGCTAAAGGCCGTGCATAAGTACCGCGACGATATCACCCAAAGTTTTCAGGCCAGTGGTAAGCGTTCCATTGCCTGGGCGGTTAAAAAAGACAATGCCGCTTTACTTAAGCAGTTGAATGAGTTTTTGCAGCAAGAAAACCTTACCGTAGACAGTGCACCTTTACAAAAAGCCAAAACTCACTGGCAGAAAATCAAGCAGAATAAAGTGATTCGCTTTGTGATGCGCAATAACATGTCATCTTATTTTATTTGGCGAGGCGAGTTGCACGGCTTTAATTATGAGATGGCAAAACACTTTGCCGAGAAGCATGATTTGCGTTATCAAATTGTGGTGGCACCCGATCACCGTGCCATGCTGGATTATGTGGTACAGGGTAAAGCCGATGTGGCTTTAGGTTTTTTGACTGCGACTGAGGCTCGACAGGCAATGGGCATCGCCTTTTCCCGGCCCTATCATTTTGCTTCAGAGGTGGTGGTGGCGCGGGCTGACGACCAAACGGTTACGAATATCCAATCTCTTAATGGTAGAAAGATTTATACGCGTCCTTCCAGTTCCTATTGGAATACTGTCGCTCAACTGAAAAGTCAGGTTCCAGGTTTGCAGCTTGTGGCTGTGGATGAAAATTTGGAGACCGAGCAGCTTATCGCCGGAGTGGCCAGTGGCGCTTACGATTTGACCGTAGCAGATAGTCATATTTTGGATTTGGAACTTACCTGGCGTGACGATGTGCAATCGGTAGTTTCTTTGGGTGAACCCAAGGAGCAGGGCTGGGCAGTTAATGCCAAGCACAAAGAATTGTTAAACGTAGTGAACCAATACATTCGTAAAAGTTATCGTGGCTTGCACTATAACATCACCTACAAAAAATACTTCAAGAACGAACATCGAATTTTAAAAGTACGAGAAGACTATGAGACATTGAAGGAGAAGGGTCGCCTTTCTCCCTATGATGATTTAGTAAAGCAGTACGCTAAACAGTATGATTTTGATTGGCGGTTACTGGTATCGCAGATGTATCAGGAAAGCCGCTTTGATCCTAATGCTAAATCCTGGGCGGGTGCCAAAGGCCTGTTTCAAGTGATGCCAAGAACCGCGAAGGAATTGGGCGTGAGCAATTTAGAGAAGCCTGAAAATGGTATTCGTGCGGGTGTGGCGTACTTGGACTGGGTTCGCGAGCGGGCCCAATATATGGATGCGAAAGATGAAGAGAATCTGCTGTGGTTTACCTTGGCCTCATACAATGCTGGAGCCGGTCATGTTAAGGATGCCATTCGATTAGCGCGGCAAAAAGGTTGGCAAAGTGATGTGTGGTTCGACAATGTGGAGCGAGCCATGCTGCTGCTATCGAAACGTCAGTACGCATCTAAAGCGCGCTATGGTTACGTACGTGGTGAAGAACCAGTGGAGTATGTGCGTCAGATTCGTAAGCGTTATCGTGCCTATCAGCCTGTGGCGGAGTTATAGGCTATTCCTGAGCGCTGATTTCTTTGTTGCTGGAATCGTCTTCTTCTGGTTTGCGCTTGCCTGTTAACCTGCCAAACAGCAAGCCTAATTCAAACAGCATCCACATGGGAATGGCCAGCATGGATTGGGAGAACGGGTCTGGCGGCGTTAGCAGCATGCCAAACACAAAGCAGCCTAAAATAACATAAGGGCGTTTTTTTGATAAATCTTGTACGGTGGTGACACCAGTCCAGATCATCAGCATGGTGGCGATAGGAATTTCAAATGCCAGGCCAAAGGCAAAAAACAATTTCAGCGCAATGGTCAGGTACTGGGCAATATCAGGCGTGACCGTGACATTTTCTGGGCTGGCCATAACAAAGAAGTTCATGATCAGCGGGAAGATTATAAAATGGGCGAAAGCAATGCCGCCGTAGAACAGCAGCACACTTAAGATCAGCAGAGGGATGGCGTATTTCTTTTCGTGATCATAGAGCCCAGGGGCGATAAAACGCCAGACTTGCCCTAACACGATGGGCATGGCTAAAAAGAATGAGACTACCAGGGTGAGCTTAAAAGGTGCGAAAAACGTGGAGGTGATATCGGTTGCGATCATGGTGGTGCCTTCCGGCAATTGATCGCGTATGGGTTTGGAAACGATTTCGTAGATATCGTTGGCAAAATAAATCAAGCTTAAAAATACCACCAGTATGGCCAGTAGCGCTTTCATGATGCGGTTGCGCAGTTCCACCAGGTGGCCAATCAGCGTTAGGTTCGCTTCCGGGTTGTTGTTATTTTTGCTCATGCTTTTGGCGATTCTTGCTCGGGTGAGGGCGGCTCAGGAAAGGGCTCCGCTTCATTTTCCGGTAGGGTTGGGCTGTGCTGGGTATCTGCTTTGAAATCGTTTTCTGCTGGTTTGGTCTCAGTCTGTGCTGCGCTGGCACGGAGTTCGTTTTCAGTGGGTAGGCTTTCTACAGATTGTTTTAACTCCGTTAAGGATTTGTGGGCATCCTCTAGGCCGCTTTTCTCCATTTGCTCTTTAATGCGCTGCTGCATTTCCTGCACGTTGACTTCGCGCTCAAATTCCTCACGCACGGTCATAACCGCACGGCGAATTTTGCCCATGTAGGCAGAGCCCATGCGCACGGCGTGGGGTAAGCGCTCTGGGCCGAGCACTAACAGACCTACGATGGCCAGTACCACCAGTTCAAAAAAGCCAACATCAAACATGGAGTATTAGGCCTGGTCTTTTTTCTTCTCGGTGGTGGCGTCGATTACTTCGCCATCTTTTTCCTGTAGCTGAGCTTTTTGCTCTTCTTTTTTGTCTTCGTCGTTCATGGCGCTTTTAAAGCCTTTGATTGCGCCGCCTAAATCGCCGCCCAGGTTGCGCAAACGTTTAGTGCCGAAGATTAAAAGTATAATGGCCAGTACGATCAGTAGTTGCCAAATTCCGATTCCACCAAAGCCCATGGGCTCTACTCCTGTTTTGTTTTAATGAGGGCGCTTATTTGCTGCGGTTGGCTTTTTCCACCAGACCCGATAAATCAAAGCGCCGTTCTAGTTCTGCCAGTACTTCCGCTGAAGATAGATCCAGCTGGTGCAACATCACCAAGCTGTGAAACCAGAGATCAGCGGTTTCATAAACCAGGTCATCGTGCTTACCGCTGCGTTCTGCATCTTTGGCGGCAAGCAGGGTTTCTGTTGCCTCTTCACCCACTTTCTCCAGTATCTTATTGAGGCCTTTATGGTATAGGCCAGCAAC
The DNA here is from genome assembly GCA_041626995.1 of Ketobacter sp. Classification (GTDB taxonomy): domain Bacteria; phylum Pseudomonadota; class Gammaproteobacteria; order Pseudomonadales; family Ketobacteraceae; genus Ketobacter. The sequence continues at coordinate 21,427 of JBFKSL010000002.1, forward strand.
ATAAGAGCTATCCGGTTCGGCGGATTTGCGTTGTTTCAGGACTTGGTCCAGGGCAGATAGTATGTCATTCATAAGAACATTATATGGGATGTTGGCCGTTTCAGAACCAACATTCCGTCACTTTGTGTAAAAAGATATCAGTCATTGTTGCTGCCGCGCAAACGGGTCAAAAGTAGGGCAGAGCCAATACCTCCGACAATCCAAGCCCCAACGGGGGCGTTTCGCCAACCTTCCAGCCATTCTGGATTTTGTGCCCAGGCCAAGCCTAAGCCTAAACCGATCAGGCCCATTAGGGTGTAGATGCGGTCACGGCGTAGCTGTTTCAAGTGCCGTTCTTCAACTTGTTGCAGTAGCTTGTGTTGATTTTCGCTTAGCTTGCGCATTTCGTTGAGAGCATCCCAGGCGAGCTTGGGAAGGTGAGGAATCTGCTCGATCAGGGCTGGCGCGTTGCGCTTCACGGTTTGCATAATGGCGCTAGGGCCAATTTGATCGCGAATCCACTGTTCCAGCAGAGGGCGGCCAATTTCCCAGATATCCAGCTCTGGGTAGAGTTGGCGGCCCAGGCCTTCCACATGAATCAGGGTTTTTTCCAGTAGCATGAACTGAGGCAGAGCCTGCATTTCAAAGCGGCGCGCAGTTTGGAACAGGCGAATCAGCACCGGGCCAAACTCGATTTCGTGTAGGGGGCGTTCTAACACGGGCTCAAGCACGGTGCGCAGTGCGTTTTGAAATTCGTGGATCTTGGTGTGGGGCGGCACCCAGCCAGCTTCTACCAGCAGAATGGCGATTTGCTCGTAGTCTTTATCGAGCAGGGCCATGAGTTGGCGTGCCAACAGGAAGCGTTCTTCTTTGTTCAACGTACCGACGATGGCACAATCCAGTGACAGATAGCGGGGATCTTGTGGGTTGCTGATGTCCACCAGTACGTTGCCAGGGTGCATGTCCGCATGGAAGAAGTTGTCGCGGAACACTTGGGTAAAGAAGATTTCCACGCCAAGCTCGGAGAGGTGCTCCATACTAACACCCGCGTCCTTCATGGCTTTGGTATCGGATACGGGGACACCGTAAACCCTTTCCATGGTGAGCACTTTGGTGGTGCTCAGGTTCCAGTGCACTTCAGGGGTGTAAAGTATGGGGGAATCTTCAAAGTTGCGGCGGAATTGGGCCGCATTGGCCGCTTCCTGGCCTAGGTCCAGCTCGCCCAGCAAAATGTGGCGGTAATCGGTTACCACTTGTACCGGGTGGAAGCGTTTGGTCTCAGGAGCCAGTTTTTGCAACCAGCGAGCACCGGTGAGTAACAGTGCCAGATCCCGTTCCACGATTTTCTCTATGCCAGGACGAATCACTTTTACCACGATCTCGCGACCATCTTTTAAGGTGCCTGCATGGACTTGGGCCACCGAGGCGGAAGCCAGGGGTTTTTGCTCCAGGCTACCGTATAATTCATCAATTGAGCCATTCAGCTCTTGTTCAATAATGTCGATGGCTAATTGCTCATCGAAGGGTGGTACGTTGTCTTGCAGGTTGGATAAGTCTTCTATGGCTTCATCAGGCAGCAGGTCGTGGCGGGTGGAAAGCAGCTGGCCGAATTTGATAAACACTGGCCCCAGCTCTTCCATGGCCATTCGTAAGCGTGCCCAGGAGTGGGCTTGAGTGGAGGCGCCCCAGGCTGCGGGGTGCAGCCTAATCAGCCATTTTAACGGCTTGCTGGCAGCGTGGTCTGGGATCAGTTGATCCAGACGGTAATAGGCAAACAGGCGGAATATGGTGAGTAGTCGGGCTAGGCGTCTCAAGGGGTTACTTCATCCTGGTTGGAAAGGTTTTTCTTTAGCTTATTGAGGCGGGCTTGCAGGCGCTCCGTGTCTTGGCGCAGTCCGTCTACGTCGTCTTCAAAACGTTGGAATTCGCGGCGTTTTATCACCAGCTTGCGCTCTTCCACCACCAAATGACGGGACTGGTTGAGCATGGCTTTGGCGGTGTTGCGCAAAAAGCTAAACCCGGCTCGGGCCACTTCGCTAATTTGGTGCGCGGCCATGTCGCCAATCAGGTCACCCAGGGCGGTTTCCAAATCCAGATCCAGGTCTTTGAGGATGGCTAGAAATTGCTGGGCCAGTTCCTGGTCGCCTTCAATTTCGATGCCCTGGGCCATCAGAGCCGCTGGGGTTTGTTCATTCCTGTTGATTTGTCTGAGCAGGGCAAAGGCTGGGCCGCGCACGGTTACATCCACATCGCCTTCCCAGTTGCTTTGAAAACGCAAGGTGCGACGACCCACTTCTACCAATAAAGGGAAATGAGGACGTTGCAGTTCCAGAGCAAAGGTTTTGCCACGCAACTTGGTAAGCTGCATGCGAGTAAGGGGGGCATAGTCCAACGCCAGGTTGGCCGCCCGCTCTAATTGTTCGGTAACGAAGATGGGAATCAGTGACTGACGATGTTCGTCCATCAGTACTTAAATCCGCGATGCAGAGCTACGATGCCACCGGTCAGGTTGTGGTAGTCCACTCTGTCCAGGCCGGCTTTGCGCATCATGCTTTTCAGGGTTTTCTGATCCGGGTGCATGCGAATGGATTCCGCTAAATAACGGTAGCTTTCGGAATCATTGGCAACCAGTTTGCCCATTAGCGGTAACACACTAAAGGAGTAACGGTCGTATACCTGTTCGAGGCCTTTGTTTACCGGTTTGGAAAATTCCAACACCAGCAGGCGTCCACCGGGCTTAAGCACACGGGTCATGGAGTCCAGCGCTTTTTGCTTGTCGGTAACATTGCGCAGGCCAAAGGCAATGGTAATGCAATCGAAGGTGTTATCGGCAAAGGGCAGGGCTTCCGCGTTGGCCTGTACGTATTCAATATTACGGGCATAGCCGTGATCCAGCAGTTTGTCGCGGCCCACGTTAAGCATCGAGGAGTTGATGTCAGAAAGAATCACCTTTCCTTGGTCGCCAACGATGCGGGAAAACTTCATGGTGAGGTCGCCGGTGCCGCCAGCCAAGTCCAGAATGGTTTGCCCCGGTCGGGCACCACTCATTTCGATGGTGTAGCGTTTCCACAGGCGGTGAATGCCCATGGACATCAGATCATTCATGATGTCGTATTTTTGAGCAACCGAGTGGAATACTTCCCCAACGTGCTTCTGTTTTTCTCGAACGGGAACGGTTTTATAGCCGAAATGGGTGGTTTTATCGTTGGACATCAGGAGCCTCCATTTGCGGAGGCTATCTTGGCGGATTCATGCCTCAGAAGCAAGGGCCGCCCTGCCCTGGAGCGACATTAAGGCTGTTAAATCAACATGTTCAACTATAATGACAAAGAGTTTGCCTGGTGGAGCGCTTGCCTCAGGGTGGGAGTTATGAATTTATCTTTATCTAAGAAGTTATTGTTGCTGACCTCTGGGCTATGCATGCTAGCCCTTGTCTTTGCCGTTTGGGCGCTGTATCCCTCTTGGCAGCGTTTGCAAAGCCACGATATGTTATTGGATCGGCTGCAGTTGATTCACGCTCTGGAAGATATTGCCGATCAACATGCCGTGGAGCGGGGTTTGAGTGCAGGCTTTTTGGGCTCTAAGGGCGCCAAGCTGGGAGACCAGATGCGTCAGCAGCGGGGCAAGGCAGATCAGGTGGAGAAGGCTCTACGAGATCTGTTTCGGGAAAAGGAATCCCAGTTAAATTCTCTGGCTGCAAAAGCCATTTTGCGTGTGCTGTCTCGATTGGATCAGAAATCAACCATTCGCCAACAAATCGACCAGCTCAACGGCCGTAATGCTTTTTCCTATTACTCTCATTTGAATGCCTTGGCTTTAGAAGGGGCAGAGATGATGGCGGGCGAGGTTGAACACTTGGATGTGCGTAGTCAATTGAGTATGGCTCATACTCTGTTGGCCATGAAGGAACGCGCTGGTCAGGAGCGGGGGGCTGTCAACGGCGTGCTGGCGGCAAAGAAAAGTTCACCTGAACGTTTTTCACAAATTCAATTCTATATTGCAGAGCAGGAACGCCTAAACGATAAGTTTTCTTTACAGGCCTCCAGGACACGGTTTAATCACTATACCCAATCTGTAAATGGCGATGAGCTGCAACCATTCTACCGAATTCGTTCCCAGCTATTGTTGCAGCATGATCAGTTGGATTCTATTAGCGGGCCGGAGCCTGGCCAGTGGTTTGCCTTGGCCACTCAGCGAATTGGGGCGATTAATGAAGAATTGGTGGCCATGGATGAGGCGCTTCAGCAGCAGTTACAACAAACCCTATCCAACCTGAAGCAGCGGTTGGTTATGTATATGACAGGAATCCTGTTACTTGCTGTGGTGGTCATTGCTGTGGTGCGAAGAATTCGGGTGTCTATGACGCGCCGCATATTGATTCTGCAGAAGGTTTTGAATGGCGCCAGTGAACGAGGCGAATTGAATCAACATATCGATGATCAAAGCGGAGATGAGCTTAGTGATATTGCTGATTCGATTAACCGTTTGTTTACGAAAGTATCCAATGTAGTGCAACGCATTTTGGAGACGGTGGATTCCTTGGGAAGCAGTTCCAGCCAACTGCAGCAAGGGGCTAGCAATAATCTTGAGGCATTGTCAGAACAGCAATTAAACACCCATCAGATTGCCAGTGCAGTAACCCAAATGGCCGCCAGCATTCAAGAAGTGGCCCATTCTTCGGAGGATGTGGGAGCCTTATCGAAGCAGGCGGGCTCTGATAGTTCGCAAGGTTATGCAAAGGTGAATGCCACCGCAGAATCTATTGGTCGGTTGGTTGAGGAGCTTCAGCAATCTGCAACTCAGGTGAGTTTGGTCGCGCAGCAAAGCGAAAAAATTGGCAGCATTCTGGATACCATTCGTGGCATTGCGGAACAGACCAACTTGCTGGCGTTAAATGCGGCAATCGAAGCGGCGCGAGCGGGCGAACAAGGACGGGGTTTTGCGGTGGTGGCGGATGAAGTGCGTTCACTGGCTCAACGTACACAAGAAAGTACCGCAGAGATTCAGCGCATGATTGAGCAGCTGCAATCTGGGAGCGATGCTGTGCAAGCCACCATGACCACCAGTTTGCAGCATGCCGATGCATGTACAAAGTTGTCGCAGGAATCCGGTGAGCTGCTTCAGTCCATTGATGATGTGGTGAATCGGGTGGCGGACCATATGATTCAAATTTCGGCAGCGGCCCATGAGCAGTCCACAGTGGCGGAACAAATTGATCAAAGCAGCCAGCAGATTGCCGGTCAGGCAGAGGTGAGTGTGGGGATGGCGAGAGAAGTCCAGCATTCTGCTCAGGATCAGCGGCGACAGGCAGAAGAACTCTTATCTGAAGTGGCGTTTTTTAAAGTTTCTTAGGCGCTGTTAAGCTAATCAGGTCAACGCTTTTTCACATTCCGATAACATTAAGTCGTAGTAATCTGTGGCCAAATGGTTATAGTCGAATGATGTTATTTGGAACAGTTTGTCTACTTTATGCTGAATGATCTTGTTAGCACCGTAAATTCTGTCGTAAGCGGGGGAGAACGCTATCTGGCGGCCACCAAGGTGGGCTTCGAGCTGGAGCAATCCTACCGTTCCTATCGCAATCAAGCGCTTGAGCTTTCCCCGGTTGAGCAGCGTAAACTGCTGGCACAAACCCACTATAAGGGTGCGCAAAAGCTAACTAAGTTATTTCATGATAATGGCGCCATATGGGTGAAGTTTGGGCAGTTTCTTAGTTCCCGTTCTGACATTCTTCCCATGCAATATGTGGCTGAACTGGAAAAGCTGCAAGACGATGCCAAGCCCATCAGTTTCCAGAAAATTAATGACGTTTTAAGTCGTGAGTGGGGCGCGGATTGGCGCAGTCGGTTTCAATCTTTTAATGAAAATGCCGTGGCGGCCGCTTCTGTTGCCCAGGTGCATAAAGCCGTGTTGGCCAATGGACATAAGGTGGCGGTAAAAGTGCAGCTACCCCACGCCCGCAAATTATTTAAGCAGGATTCTCTGGTATTTAAGGCCATGGGAATATTCGGTTCTGCCTTGGTGAGCCAGTTTGATCTGAAACAGGTATTGGAGCAGATCATCGACATGACCATGCAAGAGCTGGATTTTCTTACGGAAGAAAACAATCTGAAAAAGTTTTCGGAATTGCCTCATCCAGAATTGATTTATGTGCCTCAGATGCATGAAGAGTTGAGCACCAGCCGTGTAATTGTGACGGAATGGATTGATGGCTTAAAACTTACGGATTATTGCAATAAGTACCCTGCCAAAGCAGAGGGGCTGTTACGTGAATTGTTAAGTTGTTACGTGCAGCAGATTACCAATTTTGGTGTTTACCATGCAGATCCTCACCCTGGTAATTTTTTAGTAATGCAGGATGGTCGCGTGGCGGTGTTGGATTATGGTGCCATTGGCGAATTGTCTCAGCAGGAAACCCAGCACTATGCAGTATTGTTGCAGGTGTTGTTTGGTCGTATTCAAGTGGAAGAACCTTTGGGTGAACTGTTCCGTCGTGCGGGTTTTGTGGCAAAAAATCAGGCTGTTTTTGAAGAGGTGGCGGAGCTGGTGTTGAAGGAAAATCTTCGTCATCATGAAAAAACCGATATTTTGGCTCATGCGCTGGAGAAGATGCGTGATCTGCGTGTGACCATTCCAGATTCCTTCGTCTCTGTGGCCCGCGTGGTGTTAACGTTTGGTGGGTTGTTGAAGATGTATAAGGTTCAGGTGGATTGAAAAGCAACTCCAAAGGGGGCTGCTTTTCATTAGCGATTATACACCGATGGTTCCCACCCAATAAGCGCAGGCATCCAATAAATAAAACACAATCATGCTAGCGCTTAACCCAGCTGCTGCCACTTTCCAAATATCCCATGGTTTGTCTTGTTTCTCGTCCATAAAATAATAAATGGGAAAACTGCCAATAAAATAGGTAGCATAAATCAACGAACCATAAGCCAGCATGGCTTCCATATTGGTGTAATAAAACGTACTTTCCATAAGTGGATTGGCCATGGCTTTGGTCTCCATCCACGCCCAGAAATAACCGATTACCAAGCAAGCGGGCATAAACAGCAATGTGCGCAGGGGTAGATTGGACGTCATAATGCGCCGCAACGCTATAATGGCCGTAGTGTGATAAGTAACGAAATAGGCGTGGGTGTAGAAATACATTATGAGGGGCACGGTTTGTTCATCTTTGCCCAGCAAGGTGGCGTCCAGGGTTGTGCTAACCTGTTGTAAGTTGTACACCATGCCTAACACATCGAAGAAATACTCCGACCCGAAATAATTTCCAAAAAAACCGAATAAAAATAAATACACATTAGCTTTAAACCAATAGCTATTAAGCCAGCTGTTGCCTGGGTTTTTTCCCTTGCGTAAAAAAGCCGGAATCACAAAAATGGGAGCAGCGACAAATATACCATGCAGCAATAATGCGGTATCTGAAAAGGTTTCTACCCAGCCGGTAATCATCATGATGCCCATAAGGGTCATCCACACTGGGGAATAAAGCAAAAAAAACTTTTCTGCCCAGGCTCGGTCTGGGTTGGAGGAAAACCAATGGGGATGATTTTCCAATGCCAAGCGGGCTGCATTGGCACTAATGGAGTGGTTCATGGCTGCATCCTGTCATTTTTTTATTTGGTTTTTATTTTTATGGCCTGGTTCGGGCAGTGGCCTGCGGCTAATTCCGCCTTCTTGATAAGTTGAATGCTGGGCGTTTCGTTCAGTACGTGCAATGTGCCTTTTTCATCAACATGAAAAAGATCAGGGGCATCGCCCATACACATGGCATGGCCCTGGCAAAGCTGGCGATCTATGTGGATTTCGAATTGATTTTCTTTGGTTTTTGCAGCTACATGATCAACTGGGCAGCCTGCGCTGGGTTTCTGCTCGCCTGTGCTACCGAACTCGCTATTGAAACTGTTGGATGGTCGAAGTTTATAACGAATTTTACAAGGTGATTTGGGTTGTACTATCAGTTCGCCGTAATCGTCAACGTATTCTTCAGGTTTGCCTACCAAAGAAAAATCGTACTTACGCAACAATACAGCAAATATCGCTTTGATTTGGAACATAGCAAAAGCATTGCCGGAGCACTTATGTTTGCCGCCTCCGAATGGTTGGTAGGCCATTAGATTTTTATCTTCACCACGCTCTTCGTTGTAACGGTCTGGATCAAACACTTCAGGGTTAGTGAACAGATGATCCATACGATGAGTAACGGGTGGGCTGGCCCAAACCATATCACCTGCGCGAATGGTGTAGTTTTTGAATTGCAGGTCTTCTGCCACTTTGCGCATTAATACGATTAATGGCGGGTGTAAGCGTAATACTTCTTTTAACACGTTCTCTAGTTTTGGCAGCATGCGTAGATTATCAAAGTTAACTTCGCCTTTTTCACCTAAAAGTTCATCGAGTTCTTTGCGTACTTCCCTTAACTGGTGGGGGTGTTTTAATAATTCCAACAATACCCAAGCTGCTGTGCCAGAGCTAGTGTGGTGCCCTGCAAAAATAGCACCCACCAACATGCCGGTAATTTCATTGGTGCTCAGCTTGCTGCCATCTTTGTAGCGGGTATCTATCAACATTTGAAACATGTCCGTGGGTTTTTCGCTTTGTGCTTGCCGCTTTTGAACGATATCACCCACCAGTTGATGTAATTTTTTACGGGCTGCATCTCTTGCCCGAAAGGCGGGTAGAGGCAGATTGGGGAAGCTGTATGCCAGCGGATTAACGCCTCGTTCCAGGTCATGGTATATGTCGGCGAATTCGTCGGTGAGTTCGTAACGGAATTCTTTTCCTAATAAGCAATGAGTGGCCGTATTAATGGTGAGCCGTTTCATTTCATCTACCAATTCTATTTCACCGCTACCCCCCCATTTGTTCACCATCTCATCCACTTCTTGCATGATTTTATCGGCGTGGTTACGCATGGCCTCCATGCGTAAAGAGGGCATCAGCATTTTTAATTGTTCGTTTTTGCGCTGGTTTGGCGCATCAAAAATGATGCCTTCGCCAAAGATGGGGGTCATCATTTTGTAGGCAGCGGATTGATCCAACTGATCATCGCTGGAGCGATAGAACAGTGTGCTGGCTTCATCGCCGGTTAATAAAATCATCCGTTGGCTGAAAATCTTGAATTGAGCGATTTCCCCAACAGTGTCGGAAACCCGTTTCATAAATAGAAAAGGATTGCGGGCAAAAGGGATCATGTGCCCAAGCAATGGCAGGCCACCTTTTAACTTGGGTGGCTCGCTACCACCTAAGTGGCTGTTTTGAATGGCTTCTGAATGGCTCATGGGGTGCTCCATGGATTGTTGTTATTGGTATGGATACAGCAGAGTTCCATCATTTTTATTGATGCTATACTACTTTACATATTGTGTATAGGTGTAAAGTATGTAAAATGCATTGTCAGTTACCCGAAAAAACTTATGGCCAGGTGTGTTTTATGAAAGTAGAGAAAGCGTCCAGCAATGAAACCCAGGCGCGCATAGTGGAAGCTGCCCTGCGCTGCGTGAAACGCTGGGGTATCGAGAAGGTGACGTTAAACGATATCGCCCGTGAAGCCGGTGTGACACGTCCCACTGTGTATTCCTACTTTAGTAACCGAGATGAGGTGGTACAGTTCGCGCTGTTGCAGTCTGCCTATGGTTTTGCGCAACGCCTGCTGCAACATATTGAAAAATTTGATCAGGCGGAAAGCCGTGTGTTGGAGGCGATGATGTTTTCGTTAAAACAGCTTCCAAAAGAACCTTCACTGGCATTGATGTCCGATGCAGGGTTGGCAGAAATTATGAGCGAGCATGCCTTAACCCAAAAGGAAAGCCAGGATATACGTCGCGGTATTTTCCGTTTGGTATTTGCAGGTATCGATTTAACAGACGAAGAGCTCGATGAGGTTACCGAAGTGGCGTCTCGTTTTATTTTGTCTTTGCTCACTATGAAATCCGCAAAGCCAAGAAATGATAAAGAAATGCGCGCGTTTTTATGTCGTCGTTTATTACCTGCACTGGGATTAGACCCTAAAAACGGGGCAACAGTAAAACCTGTGTAGAAGAGATTGATGGCAATCTGATCTTAATAATTGTTATAAAAATAAAAAGAGATAATAAATGAGAATGACTGAGGAATATGACTACATAGTGGTGGGCGGTGGTTCTGCCGGGTGCGTTGTGGCTTCTCGTCTGGCGGAACAGGAAAGCGTAAGTGTGCTGCTACTGGAATCGGGTCCTCCAGCTCAATTGAATCCGGAAACATTATCGGCTGATGGCTTTAAGCATGCGTTTGCCAACGATAACGTGATGTGGGATCGCATGTCAGAAAAGCAACCCACCTGTGGTAATCGGCCAGTGTATTTGGGCTCGGGTACTGGTATCGGCGGTAGTGGTGCTGTTAATGGCATGGTGTATACCCGAGGTGATAAACAGGATTATAACCAGTGGCCAAAAGGCTGGAAATGGAAAGATGTTTTGCCCGCTTTTTTGCAAGTGGAAAAAGAGTTGCGGGTGCGATCGCGAGCAGGTACTAAGTTTACCGAAGCCTGTATAGCTTCTGCCGAAAAGGTGGGTTTTAAGCGCAAAGATGGTTTGAATGATGGCGTGTTGAATGCGTATATCGGTTACAACCATATGAACTTTGAAGGTGAGTTTCGCCGTAGTTCCTACGTGGCTTATATTCTCGATAAACAATCACGCAATTTAACGTTGCATTGTGATGCTAAAGTGCAACGCATTATTGTTCATGAAAAAAGAGCGATCGCTGTTACCTATCGCCGCTACGATGAAGTCAGGGTGGCCAAAGCACGACGGGAAATTATTATGTGTGCAGGTGCCCTGGAAACGCCAAAGCTGTTGATGCTGTCGGGTATTGGTCCAGAGCAGGAATTAAAGCGTCACAATATTACTGTTCAGCATGTGGCTGAAGGAGTTGGTCAACACCTTCATGATCACCCCAATGTGTGTTTATTCTATCGAGCTAACGGCGTAATTGATTTCGGGTATCCACAGCTTTACGGTTTTAATCGTGCTAATCCAAAGTTGCCGTTAGCTAAAAATCAGGCCGACACCTGTTATGTGTTTTTCTCTGCACCTTCTTCGTTAAAACAGTCCATGCTGCGTATGGCGCCGCTTATGGCTTTGCCGGGTAAGCTCTACAATGTGCGATTCTTGCGTGTTTTATTGCGAAAAATAATTAACCTTGCCTTTTCGCTCCCGCCGCTACAGAACTATGTAGAAACCGTATTCGGTATCGTGGTGATTCTAGGTAAGCCTTATTCTAAGGGGCGATTACGTTTGGCGTCTTCCAATCCTGGAGATACGGCATTAATTGATCCCG
>JBFKSL010000003.1:0-29167 GCA_041626995.1 Ketobacter sp.
CATCGGAATACCCCATAATTTGTGCCATTGTGGCGTTGCAACCAATCATGGTTCCATTCATCGTACATTGCAGCATACCTTCAATGGCATGATCATAGATGGACTTGAAGCGCAGAAGATTTTCAATGGCCGTCTTCTGAGCCACCATTTTTTCTTGTCTCTCAAAATTAATTCTATCGGCTAGCGCCCAGGAGAACATAACAATTTCAATGGCAACACCAACCTGCAACGCATTCTGTGTAAATAAGTTTTCTTGTAACAAACCGATTTTGGCCAGGGCAAAAGCAATTACCCCCACAAAATATACCGTCCAGCCCGCCACAAAATAGCGAGCTGACTTTACTCCGTTCATCAACAAGATCAAGCCAACTATCAAACAGGATACTGTACTTGGCAACACTAGGAGATTAGCCGTACGAACAGCCAAATTAAAAGGAATAAAACTGGTAACCAACGCCAATAAAAGAGCTACCACCACCAATGCCATTAACAGTTTTTGCGCCAATGGCCAACGCTGCTCTAACTCCAAAAACGAGATGCAAAACAGACAGCGCCCCACCACCGCGAAAAAGATAAATAACGGCAAACTTGAGTGATGCCACTGCATCAAGTTAGGCCACAGGTATTGAAAGGCCAAACCATCCATGCTCAGCTGAAACATACCGATAGCAATGGTATAAGCCACGTAATAGAAGTAACTTTGATCTTTTACGATGAAATAAATGATCAGGTTATAAAAAATCATTACGATCAACAGCCCAAAGAACGAACCTTTGACCAATAAAAACAGCTGCTCACTTTCCCAAAAAGCGTTTCTTTCCCAGACATGGATAGGTACAAATACGGAACCTTCACTTTTTACTCTCAACAAAAGATCCACTTGTTTGGTTTTCGTTTTAGGCAATTCAAACAGAAAAGAACGGTGGGAAATGGGACGCATAGAGAATTCAAGGGAGTCACCCAGGTGGTATTGCTGCAATACCTGACCCTGTGAAACAAAATACACTTGCAATTGATCCAGCAAGGGGTAGTCCACGTTGATCAACCAATCCTTGCTTTCTCCTTCTGTATCGAGCTGAAAAGAAATATAAAACCAATGAACCGCGGAATCGAAGCCTAGGTTTTCACCTTCCTGAATACTAATCCAGGCCAATTTGTCCAACTTGGTAAGAATTGTTTCCAGATCTAGCTCGCCACTTTCATCGGCAAAATAAGACGCAGAGGCTTGAAGATTCAGAGATCGAACATCTGATGTTAGAACCACATTCTTACCATAGGAGACCACCGATGCCATTCCTATCCACAGCATCAATAAAAGTCGGCACACATTCCCACTAGAACATAGAGATAACATCAAATAAAACAGGCGATTAGGTTTGTGGATTTTGGCATAGCGCCTATTACATAATAGACAAACAACCACTAATCGCCACTTCTACAGGGCTCGCTTTTATGGTTCCTGAGTCAACATCTGTAGAAAGATTTTAATTCGCTGAGCATTTTTTCCCAGATCGCTTTTACCAACGCGGCTGGCGGAGCGCACATCTACCAGGCATTTACCAGGTTCCAGCTCTTGCACACGCACCACAACATCATCCACAAAACCAAACCAGAAGGAAGTATCTGCTGCTTCCAACAGTCCTTTCTCTTCATTTACCGACAGTGTTTCCCAACCCAGCTCGGCAAATAGGCTTTGGGTTTTTTCCATTATCTTCTGTTTTGAATCCATCAACTGAATTGAAGCAAGATCGGGGTAATGCTGTTTCTGCAAAGCTATAACATCTTGATCAATTTCCAAGGAATTCGTGCCTTCTGGCCTAATCGAGACAACCTTTTCAAATTGTGGCGGCTTTATGGTGTCCGTAGTAATGTCATGAATGGCAGGCACCTGACTTGCTTTAAAGCCATGATAAAACAAGGTGGCCAACGGCACGATGAGAATCAACACCACTAAAGTGGAGCGGTGTTGTGCCTTTTGATTTTTTTGCTTGATAGCGCTGACCAAACCAAACCCAGCCAATGCCAAAACAATAGCCGCCGTTAGCGCACAACCGGCCAAAAGTGAAAACGCAATTTTATAGGACCACAAATCAAAACGCGCGCCCAGGGCTACCAACGGAAACAACCAGGCAACGCCAATAGAAATCACCAGTAAAATAGGCTGTAATCGAAACAACATATTAACCACCCCAATTTTGTTTATTATTCTGATTCCCCAATCAGTTTGCGGCCAATCATATGATAGTACCGCCCCATGGAACGATAAGGTTCTTGCCTGGAATAACGCATTTCCAACTGTAGGATATCCTGCTCATCCCGACGATCCCTCACGTCCTTATGCATGTAATCATGAAACACTCGAATGCCGCTTTCCACTAAAATATCCATATCGCTGTTATTAATCCATTTTATTACCTGATCCGGTCGCAATGGGTTAATGGGGGTTAGCCCTTTTCCATTGCCTGCAAAACGTTGTTGCAGGGCCTTCTCCAGATATCCCCGCACCAGGCTGCGAAATACTGTTGAATGATAATTATAGAACATTAAAGAAACTAGGCCGCCGGGCTTAACGCAGGATAACAGGGTATGTACCAAAGCCTGGGGCTGGGTCACCCATTCCAGCACCGCGTGACATATGACCAAGTCATACTGCTCATCTGCGGGGAACAACTCTTGAATAGCGCCGTTCATAATGGTCACTCGATGACCCACTTCCAGCTCCTGAGCCTTGCGCTGAGCTGTTTCCAACATCTGATTGGAATGATCACACAGGGTCACCTGATGACCTGCCTGAGCCAACTTAAGAGCCAGAATGCCCTCTCCAGCACCAGCATCCAGGATACTTAACGGCTGCCCAACGCTAAACAAGTTAGGCACCACTTCTTCCAAATCTCTTTCCAACACAGCCAGACGAATTCGTCCCTTGCTGGTTTTATAGATGCGCTGATTGAACTGATGGGTCAGATCATCGAAGTTACGATCTTGATTGGGTTTACTCAATGGAGCTCTCTATGTCGATTATATTTACAGATACTATATGACAGGCTGTGTCAGATGCTGACCACACTGATACCAGCCTCACAATTTTATTGCCATACTCTGTCAGTTTATGACGCTCTGCACACTTTTGATTTTTACCACCTTCCCTAACTGTAAAGTCCGCTTTACACTCACACCATAACCTTTTTGTTAGCAAGATTTTCTAATTCCCAGCACCAGCTAGAACGACTACATTTTGAGGTTTTTAGCATGATAAAACGCATCAAAGCCCATATTAAGAAAAAGCAGATCCAAGCCCGCGCAGCCCAACCTAAAGAGGTGGTCAGCGTAAGCAAGCAGGACATCGCCCGCAAGCTGTCACAATATAACCCTGAAGTGGCACCTAAAAAAGCAAACTTTTTAGGGCCTCGCATACAGAAGCATGAATTAGAAAGCGCATAAGAAAGAATGATTTAGGGCTCTTATTACCAGCTTGGTTAACAAGAGCCTCTCACTTTAAGAGCAGCGTATTACCAGGCTTTTTCCAATACAGCCAAAGCGTCGTCCATATCCACTTCAACCGGGTTCATAATAATTGAACCATCATCCAATGCCATTTCAGCCAGTTTAGGCAACTGATCCTTGCTGACTTTTCCAGTTTCCGATAAGGTGCGCGGCAATTTGCAACGACGATACAATTCATCACGCATTTCGCGAATGGTGTTAATGGCTTGGCGAGCACGATCAGCCTGAGGGGTTCGCGCATACACATCAGCACCAGCCAACGGCAATAGAAGTTCGCCAATCGCATCCGCGCGGGTTTGCAGGTTGTATTCCAGCACGTAGGGCAGGAATAAATTCATGCACAGGCCATGGGGCAAGTGACATAAGGCTCCCAGGGAATGCCCCAGTGAGTGCACAAAACCTACCATGGAATTAGAAAATGCAATACCTGCCATGGTCGATGCCTGGGCCAGTTCTAAGCGAGCTTCCGCATCATCGGGCGTATTTAAAACAGGAATCAGGTTTTCGCTGATCTTTTTAATGGCACCTGTGGCATAAGCATCGCTAATGGGGTTTTTGGCCAGGCTGGTAAACGCTTCAATGGCATGAGTCATAGCATCCATGGCCGTCATTGCCGTAATATGTGCAGGCAACGTGAGTGTCATGCGTGGATCAAGAATGGCTGCATTGGGTAATAGGAAGTAAGAAGTAAATGGCAGCTTAACGCCCTTCTCCAAATCTGCAATCACCGCAACCAAGGTAACCTCTGACCCAGTTCCTGCAGTGGTGGGCACCACAAAAAATGGCTTCAACGGCTTTTTAATCACGCCAACACCAGAAAACTCCGATAAATCATTACCCTCTTCGGAAACCAGTATATTCACACCTTTACTGGTGTCGATAACCGAACCACCGCCTACGGCAATGATGGAATCACAATTTTTTTGTCGATAAATATCTGCAATATTTTTTACTACGGTGGTAGAGGAATCGGGTGGCACATCATCGTAGATTTCGACGATTTCCATACCGCTATCTTCAAAGGCAGCCAGCACATGGTCAATCAAACCAGCACCATGCACACCTTTATCAGTAATAATCATCGGGCGCTGAGCTGAGAGTGTTCTCAATTCGTGAGGAATGTGTTCCAGTGCCGCATTACCCGCCACCACTTTTACAGGACAAAAGAATTCATAATAGGGTTTTGACATTGGAATTATCCCCGAATCAGATTACTAACAACTTGTTTATAAATACGACTACCCTCTGCAACTTTTTCTTTAAATTGCAGCTGCGGATAACGTTTTAGCGCTTTCTCTGCGATCACCTTGGGCAGAATCAGGCTTTCCATACGATTCAAGCAACGCACAATCTTCATGGCATCGGAAATCTCGCCATCCAATAGTACGCGATCATTAGCAAAGGATTGTGCGGTTCCTTCTTGGAAAGACAGCACTAAAAACGCATGCGTAAGATGCTTAAACTTTAAGGAGACATGAAAAGGGCCTGAAGCCTTGCCACCTAAATACTTAAGCCGGGTTTCTCCCTGTTTTTGAACGGCAAAGGAAGGGCCGTTAGGAACCACCGTCATTTCAAAACGACAATCGGGGGGCAATCGCCGCACCTCTTTTTGAATAACTTCATCCACCTGACTGGAGGCTTCCAATGCGCGACCGATGACATCCATCATCAGCGCCACATAAGGGCGTACTAATTTACCCTTATCCACTTGCAGTAACTGTTTCATTGATTGGACTTCTTTATTATTAATTCGTGCAGCTTAGTAGTCGATCGAACAATCCTAATGCCCTAAGTGTAGGCCGTCCACAACCGTATGCGACAAAATAGCCATGACCAACCATTCAGTCACAATAGAAAATAAAGAGTTAGGGTTTGAAAACAAACCGTTACAGAGATTGAAAAGCTAATCGACTTAATAGCGCAACCTGGCATCCAGCTGATCCACCGCTTCAGCCCATTCAGAATCATTATCGATAGCTTGTTTAAGAAATTGGGATTGGGAATCATTCCAAAAAGGTGCGTGTTCAATGGACACACCATCGGAAATAGCACGATGTTTAGCAATGAACTCGTCAATATCCTCCGGCTCGCTGGGCAAACCCAACTGCTTAAACAGATGACACATTGAAAAATACACATGATTCATGGCTCAGCCCTCCTTGCTGTTTATTCGCCTTTTAATCCTGATCCATTTACCAAGAACTGACAAGCTTCCTCTGGGGCTTATGGGATTTTGGTATAGCGAGATACTGGTTTAGTTCTAAATACACATGATTGATGTTTACTGTAGAGACATGTCTTGTTGCGTTTGCGCTAATGAAGTGCACAGGTTGCTGGGTATAATAAGTGCAAATTCATGCCAACAAGAGAAGCAAGTATGTCTGACTTAAAACAAAAATTTGATGAGGCGGTAAACTTTGTTCAGTCTGGCCAGGGTAGCGGCAAGCCTAGCAACGAAATGAAATTAAAGTTTTACGCTTTATACAAGCAAGCCACAGAAGGGGATGTAAAAGGTAAAAAACCCGGCATCACTGACTTTGTTGGCCGAGCGAAATATTCAGCCTGGGCAGATTTAAAGGGCATGTCATCTGATGATGCCATGGAAGCTTACATCAAGCAGTTAGACGCTACCCGTTAATGCAACTATAAAATGGAATTGAAGGGGATAACGTTTACTTGATCCCCTTCCGCCACCAAACTGTTAGCCGGAACCACCGCCACCGCATTTGCCCAACTGGCCGACGATAGAATGCCAGAGCTTTGATTGGGGAAAATTTCCACTCGAGCACCCTGCTCATCATTCATTAAACGCGCCTGCAAATATTGCTGACGAATCACAGTTTTCTTTATGGAAAACCCAGCACGCGCCTGTACCGAGGTAGGCTGAATATCAGTGGCACCTTGAGCTTGTAACAACCAGGGCCGACACAATATACAGAACGTGATAAACACCGCGGCGGGGTTACCGGGCAACCCTAAAAACGGTGTACCTTGCACATGGCCGAAGGTGAAAGGTTTACCAGGTTTAATGGCGAGCTTCCACAATTCCACTTCACCCAAGCTATCCAAAGCATTTTTTACATGATCTTCTTCACCAACAGAAACACCGCCACTGGTGATGATGACATCGGCTTCGGCAGCTTTGGTTAGGGCATCTTTGGTTGCGCTTATGTCATCAGGAATAATACCCAAATCCATAATCTGCAAACCCAAAGTATTTATTAAGCCAGTTAAGGTGTAACGGTTGGAGTTAAAAATCTGCCCTTTCTGTAATAGGTTTCCTGGTTCAATTATTTCATCACCAGTGGACAGCACCGCCACCTTTAATGGCCGATACACTGAAACCTGATCAATCCCTATGGAAGCAAGCAAGCCCATCTCCTGAGGGCGGATACGGCTGCCTTTTGCTAATACCGTGGCTCCCTTTTCTATATCCTGCCCTTGCGGACGAATATGCTGCCGAAGCTCTGGATCCGTTTCGTTAATAATAATGCCGTCATCGGTAACCGTAACGTTTTCCTGCATAATGACAACGTCAGCATTATTCGGAACTTCTGCGCCAGTAAAAATACGCGCTACTGTGCCCGGTTCCAAATCCGTGGGGACAGCTCCCGCTGGAATACGTTGTGATACGGCAAAGACTTTGCCTTCTTGAAAATCTTCAAATCGCAAACAATAGCCATCCATCGCACTATTATCGGCCGGAGGCACATCGTATTGAGACACCGTATCCTGCGCCAAAATGCAGCCTAAGGCTTCGGTTAAGTTTACGGTTATCGCTTCCGGTGGTTGCGGTGTTTTTGCCAGCAGGCGTTGCAATGCCTGCTCAACGCTCATTAAACCCGGTTGGGCACAGCAATCACTCATCCGCGACTCTCACAATTGGCACCTGCATTGCGATGTGCGGTAATTTGTTTGGCGTAATTGCAGGGTTTATGGGTTGAATTTAACTGTTCTGCAATAATGCCTTCCCATGCGGTACGACAGGCATTAGTGGAGCCAGGCATGCAGAATATAACGGTATCATTAGCCAAGCCCGCAACAGCTCGTGATTGCACGGTGGATGAACCAATATCCTGATAAGAAATATGACGGAACAATTCACCAAAACCTTCAACCTGCTTATCCAGTAAAGGCGTAACAGCTTCTGGAGTAATATCTCTACTGGAAAACCCGGTGCCACCAGTAATTAAAACAGCTTCCACATCTTTTGATGCAATCCAGTTGGATACAATAGCGCGGATTTGATAAATATCATCTAATGTAATTTTTTTATCTGCCAGCTTATGGCCAGCACTTTGCAAACCTTCCACCAATACTTTACCGGAGGTATCGGTTTCCTCGGTGCGGGTATCCGAAACGGTTAACACCGCTATGTTCACAGGAATAAATTGGTCAGATGCACTCACAACAAGCTCCAAACGAAAAGCAATTAAAATCAGTTTTACAGTTAACCACCGGTCATATTCATAAAGCGAACAATCTGTGGCTCTTCTTCCAAATCAAAGTAATGACGTTCCGGTTTAAGATCCATAGCATCGATGATGGTTTGTTTTAGCACTTCATCATCTTGAGTTGAACGCAACACTTCACGCAGATCCACCGAATGTTCGTTGCCCAAGCACAGCAGCAACCGCCCTTCCGCTGTTACCCTTACCCGGTTGCAATCACCACAAAAGTTATGACTGTGAGGTGAAATGAAACCGACTCTGCTGCTATCTCTATCCTTAAACCGAAAATATCGAGATGGCCCACCGGTGGCCATATCATCTTCTGCAAGATCATATTTTTGAGCGATAACCGCTCTTACTTCTTGAGAAGACATAAAGCTTTCATGGCGCACATGTTCAGAAATATGCCCCAAGGGCATTTCTTCGATAAAGGTTAGATCCAAACCTTTATCACGCACGAAATCCACCAACGGCAGTATTTCGTCATCATTGCGCCCTTTTAAAATCACCGCATTAATTTTAATGCGCTTAAAATTCTGTTGGCGTGCCGCCTCAATGCCTTGTAATACTTTTGCAAGATCGCCAGTACGGGTTAAGCTTTTAAATTTAATCGGGTTAAGGCTATCCAAACTGATATTGATGCGCTTGACACCAAACTCACACAGCTTTTCAGCCATGGTGGGCAGTTGTGAACCGTTGGTGGTAAGCACTAAATTGTTTAGCGCTTCAATTGCCCCTAACTGCTCCACTAACGATAATACATTTCTGCGAATTAGAGGTTCACCACCGGTTAAGCGGATTTTAGAAACCCCCAAATCCACAAAGGCTTTACATACCCGGTAAATTTCTTCCAGAGAGAGTATTTCAGTACGAGGCAAAAAAGTCATCTCTTCTGCCATACAGTACACACAACGGAAATCACAACGATCCGTTATGGATATGCGCACATAATCCACTTTCCTGCCAAACTTATCTACTAATGGGTATTGATTCATTTCTTTGCGTTCTGCCACTCGTTTTCCATTTGTTCCAACGAGGCCTCATCCAAACTGATACCTTTGTTTTGCAAGGCTTTTTCCAGTGTACGAAAGCGTTGCTCAAACTTTTGATTAGCTTGGACCATAACCATCTCTGCGTCCAGCTTATAATGACGAGCCAGGTTAACGCAACAGAACATCAAATCGCCCAACTCATCTGAGATTTTTTCCAGAGGAGCATCCTGTTCGACCTCTTCAGAAAGCTCTTGAATCTCTTCCCGTAACTTTTCCATGACTTTTTTAGGGTCTTGCCAATCAAACCCTTTTTTCGCCACAACGGACTGAATTTTGTGGGAGCGTTTTATTGGCGACATGGAACCAGGCACTTGATCCAGAATGGATTGGCCTAATTGATTTTTTTCTTTTTTCTCCTGCTGTTTGATGGCATCCCAGTTGGCTTTAATGGTTTCATCACTTACTTGATGATTGGGATCTTGTTTACTTTGCAGGGTACCTTCAGGAAACACATGGGGATGACGTCGAACCAACTTGGCTTCCAGTTCTTGTAGAATGTCATCAAATTGAAAGTGCTGTTCTTCTTCTGCCATTTGGGCATAGAACACCACCTGAAAAAACAAATCCCCTAACTCTTCTTTCAAATGGGGAAAATCTTCACGTGCAATGGCATCAGCTACTTCGTAGGCCTCTTCAATGGTGAAAGGCACAATGGTTTTATAGTTTTGTTTTAAATCCCAGGGGCAACCAATTTCTGGCTGCCGCAAGCGAGCCATAAGATAACGAATGCGTTCAACGGGCGTAGCCGTTTTTAAATCAATGTCGAGAATGCTCATTGCTGTTTCCCTGGTGGGAGCGGCGAACTTCAATCACGTTGGATAACTGATTTACCCGCGCAAGTACATCACCCAAGAAAGCCAGACTGCCAATTTCCATGGTTATGGTCATAGTGGCAATATTTTTAGTAGGATCAGATTGGGTATTTATGGCTGTAACGTTAACCCGCTCATTGGATAGCACCTGGGTAATATCACGTAATAACCCTTGCCGATCGTAGGCTTTGATAAACACTTCCACTGGATAGGTGTTGCCTGACTCTGCCGCCCAGGATACATCCACAATGCGCTCACCATGAATTTCCAATAAACGCTTTAACTCTTTGCAATGCTTTCGATGTACCGTTACACCACGACCAACCGATACATAGCCCACCACTTCATCACCGGGAACCGGCTTGCAGCAGCCAGCAATGCTGGTCATCAGGTTATCAACTCCATTGATGCTGAATTCCGATGTAATGGGGTTCACTCTTGGCTTGCGAATATCCACTGGCAACAGCTCTTGCTGCTTGGATTCGCCATCAAATTCCTGAATATTGTTCAGCACCTGGCTAACACGCAAATCGCCAGCACCTACGGCAGCATACACATCTTCTGCCGCTTTTAAATTCAGGGCCTCAGCAACACGATCCATATTCAGCTTGCCCACATCCAAACGCTTAAATTCGCGATCGAGAATGCTACGACCATCTTCAATGTTGCGATCACGATCTTGTAATTTAAACCAGTGAACCACTTTAGCTCTAGCTCGGCTTGTTCCAATAAAACCTAGCGAAGGTTGTAACCAATCACGACTGGGACGGGATTCACTTCCTTTTAAAATTTCAACCTGTTCACCGGTTTGTAAGTGATAATTCAACGGCACAATGCGGCCATTTACCTTGGCACCACGGCAACGGTGCCCCACCTCTGTATGAACGTGGTAAGCGAAATCTAAAGGCGTAGCACCGCGGGCCAAATCCACAACATGCCCTTCTGGCGTGAACACGTATACGCGCTCTTCGGCCACTTCATTATTGAATTCCGACAGCGCGCTGCTTAAGGCGTTATCGCCCAGTTCTTCCTGCCACTCAAGCACTTGTCGTAGCCAGGATATTTTTTCGTCGTAGCTATCGGTTTTACCCGTACTGCCTTCTTTGTAGCGCCAATGGGCACACACGCCCAGCTCTGCCTCATCATGCATATCCTGGGTTCGAATTTGCACTTCCAGCACTTTGCCTTCCGGGCCTAACACGGCCGTATGCAGGGAGCGATAGCCGTTCTCTTTTGGCGTCGCTATATAATCATCAAATTCACGGGGAATGTGCTGCCAAATGTTATGCACCACACCAAGAGTGGCATAGCAATCACGAATATCCGGCACTAAAACGCGCACCGCGCGTATATCGTACACCTGATAAAAATCGATATTTTTGCGCTTCATTTTGCGCCAGATGCTATAGATATGTTTCGCTCGGCCACTGATGTCAGAATCAATGCCCACACGAGCTAATGCATCATGCAGCTGTTCCACCACCTCATGAATGTAATCATCCCGAGCCATGCGCTTTTCATCGAGCAATTTTGCAATACGCATGTAGGCGTCTGGCTGCAAGTAGCGGAAAGAAAGGTCTTCCAGCTCCCACTTTAAATGACCAATACCTAGCCGGTGGGCCAGAGGCGCATAAATATCAAAGACTTCTCGCGCCACTTTTTGGCGCTTTTCTTCAGGGGCTTCTTTTACCGCTCGAATGGCACAGGTTCGCTCCGCCAACTTGATTAGCGCAATCCGAACATCATCCACCATGGCCACCAGCATTTTACGCAGGTTATCCAATTGGTCGGCAGCTTGCCCCAGCACCACTTTGTTTTCAGAGTTCATTACGGTGCTGATGGCTGCCATGCGCAACCCACCTTCCACCAATTTAGCGATGTTATTACCGAACTTTTTGCTCACCACACCCAGACTGGTTTGGCCTTCGCGAACAGCGCGATAAATGACTGCGGCCTTTAGGGCTTCAGTGTCAAGATTCAATTCCGCAAGAATGTCGGCTATTTCCAGGCCGGTTCGAAAACTGGTAAAACTTTCTGCCCAGGTGGTACCCTCACGAGAAGCTTTGTTTTCCAACTCATGGGCAAATTCAGCCACGGCTCTTAAGCCTGCCTCGTCAGTGATTTCCACTTTGTCTTTTAATGATTCGATCCAGACGTCTAAGTCAATGCTGCCGTCTTCACGAATCACTTGGTGCTTTCGAACTGTAACCATGGTTTATTCCGGCTCAAATACCGCTATGGATTCAACATGGGTTGTGTGGGGGAACATGTCCATCACCCCCGCTTTTAATAGCTTGTAGCCTTGCTTTTTAAGCTCTCCGGCGTCCCTGGCTAAAGTAGCGGGGTTGCAAGAAACGTACACAATGCGTTCGGGCTTAAACACGGTCATCTTGGATACGATTTCCAAGGCGCCAGATCGAGGGGGATCAATCAATATTTTATTAAAACCCTCTGTTCCCCAGGGCTGCCCCTCAAAAGGCTGCGTCAGATCTGCCCCGTAAAATTCCACATTATCAATGCCATTATGTTGGGCATTTTCTTTGCCACGCACTACCATGGCATCATCGCCCTCAACACCCACTACGTGGGCGGCTTTGCGAGCCATGGGAAGGGTGAAATTACCTAGGCCACAGAATAAATCCAATACACGATCAGACTCAGTCAGCTCCATAAACTCCACCGCCTGATGAATCATTTTTCGGTTTATTTCCTGATTCACCTGGGTAAAGTCATTAGGATGAAACTGCATTTGCAGATCGAACTCGGGTAATTGGTAACTTAATCGTTCGCAACCATCTTCAGGCCATATTTTATGAACCGTGTCATTACCGCCAGGCTGCAAATACAATTGCAAGTTGTTCTGTTGGCAGAATGCCAGGAGATCGGCTTGATCGCCTTCAGACAGTGGTTGCAAATGACGCACGATAATCGCAATACCATCATCCCCTTTCGCCACTTCTATTTGGGGAATACTGGTGCGGTTTTCAAGACCTAACACCAACTGTTTGATTTCAGGGAACTTTAGACCAATTTCTTCCGCTAACACATGGCACTGATCAATTTCTGCTAAAAAACTATTACGTTTTTCTCTAAACCCCACCAGCACAGCATCTTTTTTAACGACGTACTTCACCCCCAGTCGCGCCTTTCTACGATAACCGTAATAAGGCCCCGTCATGGGCTCTAAGATTTCCTGGGGCTTTAGCTCACCAAAATGCTGTAACTGCTCCAGCAGCACACCTTGCTTCATGGCAATTTGTGCTTCAGGTTGCAGATGCTGCAAACTACAGCCGCCACAAATCAATGCCTGAGCGCAGCGGGGTTGCACACGGTCTGCACTGGCGTTGAGCACTTCAACCGCTCTACCTTCATCCAAACTGCTGCGTTTGGAGGTGTATTGAAACATGACGGTTTCACCAGGCAATGCTGCATCCACAAACACGGCTTTACCTTCAATACGACCCACACCACGACCATCATGACTCAGGCTGTTAATTTCAATTTGCACCGGTTCGGTGGGAAGTGGCTTTCTTTTTCTTCGTCTCGACATCTATTCAAGATCCTCAGTGGAAATGTTTCCCTGTGGTGCTTCCCACTGTTGTAAAAATTCTAAAAAATGGGGTTTGGCTTCACGACGCAGATAGGTTTTCACCATGTCCAATTCGGCGTTGTAACCCTCTTCCATCAACGCTCCGCGAATGAGTTGAAAACGCAAATACACTAACCAAGTATTAAGCACGTCGGTTTCGCAATAATCACGAATGGCTTTGATATCACCCTGCTGAAATGTATCCCACACTTTGGCTCCGCTCATGCCCATTTTGCCGGGAAAACCCAATAGTGACGCCATTTGATCCAATGGTACGAAAGCGCGGTTATTGTAGAGCGCCAGCAGATCCATTAGATCGGTGTGACGATCATGGTAACGGCTTAAGTAATTATTCCATTTGAAGTTTTTATCATCATGGCCTTGGTCCCAATAACGCGGACCGGCCACGCCATGCACCAAAGCGCGGTAATGCAAAACGGGAAGATCAAAGCCGCTGCCATTCCAGCTCACTAAAGTGGGAGAATAACGCTCAATAAGATGAAAAAACTTTTCCAAAATGGTTTTTTCGTCTGCCTCTTCTTCTCCCAACGTCCAAACGGCGATTTGATCGCGGGAGCGAAAAACAGCAGAGATAGCAACGATGCGCTGTAAATGATGGCGTAAAAACTCATTGCCCGCTTCCTGCTGACGCAGCTTAAACATAGCTTGGGCGACATCATTGTCATTCAGGCCATCCAAGCCATGCAGCTTGCGGCCACCATCCACGTCGGGGATGGTTTCTATATCGAATACCAGTACATTCATAGGACTATTGATCAAACACGCCAGTTGAAAGGTAGCGGTCACCACGGTCGCAAACGATGGCCACGATCACGGCGTTTTCCACTTGTTTGGAAAGCTGTAATGCTCCCGCCACAGCACCACCAGAAGAAACACCACAAAAAATACCTTCCTGTGAAGCCAAGGCTCGCATAGTGATTTCAGCGGAGGTTTGATCAATATCGATGACTTGATCCACTCGAGACGCATCAAAAATCTTTGGTAAATATTCTTCTGGCCAACGGCGAATACCGGGAATAGACGCCCCTTCTTGGGGCTGCAAGCCAACAATTTGAATATCAGGATTTTGCTCTTTCAAGTAGCGGGAGGTTCCCATAATGGTGCCCGTTGTGCCCATGGAGCTCACGAAATGGGTGATGGTGCCCTGAGTGTCACGCCAGATCTCCGGGCCAGTGCCTTGGTAGTGAGCCAGGGGGTTGTCCTGATTACCAAACTGATCCAGCACAACGCCCTTGCCTTCTCTCTGCATTTGATCAGCTAGGTCACGGGCCCCTTCCATACTTTGCTCTTGGGACACCAAAACCAGCTCTGCCCCATAGGCCGCCATGGCGTCACGCCGCTCCTGACTCATGTTGTCAGGCATGATCAATACCATGCGGTAGCCCTTGATGGCAGCTGCCATAGCGAGCGCAATACCGGTGTTGCCACTGGTGGCCTCAATTAGGGTGTCACCGGGCTTGATGTCGCCGCGCAACTCAGCCTGCTGAATCATGCTCATTGCTGGACGATCCTTCACCGAGCCAGCCGGGTTGTTACCTTCCAGCTTAACCAAAATTGTATTGGAGGTTTCCCCTGGCAATCGCTGCAAACGGACTAAAGGCGTGTTACCAACAAAGTCTTCTATGGTGGGGTAATGCATTGTCACGCTCATTGCTCGTTAAAAAAGGGCTCTATTGTAACCCGCCAACTGTCTCTATCCTAATCTTTGCTGCAAAATTACCGTGTTGAAAAACCTACAATTTCCAGCAATATCAGGCCTCTTGATGGGTTCAAGATGGCGTATACTGTATAAAACGGTATCGGTTACATAACGTGGAAAAACTCAAAGAATTCTTCACATTTAAACGAATCGGCTTAAAAACCAGAGCTTTAATGATCAGCACCATCCCGGTGATTGTGATTGGCGTGGTTTTAGCTTGGCTGTTTACCCAGCAGCGCTTCCATGAATTGGAAGAAAACCTTGAAAAACAAGGGGAAATGATCGCTGCCGCCTTTTCTCACGGTATTTTTGAAAGCCTAAGCCAACGTCAGGGCCATACCCTGCCCTTTTATGCCCAGCGGATTCTGGAAGAAGACAATGTACGTTCGGTGGCCATTCACAGCCC
Source organism: Ketobacter sp. (assembly GCA_041626995.1). Taxonomy (GTDB): domain Bacteria; phylum Pseudomonadota; class Gammaproteobacteria; order Pseudomonadales; family Ketobacteraceae; genus Ketobacter. Next base: position 15,535 of record JBFKSL010000003.1, read on the forward strand.
AGAGGGCACCCTTCTTACCCGAGCGGGTCCAAAGATGCGCCCTCTGCCAGAAGGCGAGACATTGATTCCCTCAACCGACTCGCCCAATGGAAGAAAGCGCATCACCGACTCTACCCTGCGCATTATCCATCCAATTTACCCCGCGTCTTCTTACCACCCGTTAGCCGCAGAACAAGACAACGCCGGCTGGCTGGAAATTGAAATCGACCGCTCAGCCATGTTGATCGAGAAGTACCGCAGTGTGCTTTACATGGGTGTTGTACTCACCCTGGCGTTGATTACCTCGGGTCTAATTGCCCTGCGCTTTTCCAACGGCATTGGCAATGTGGTGCAACGCATTAAAACAGCGTTGAGCGATATGAGCACCGGTGATTTACAAACTCGGCTGGAAGAAGATGGATATGGTGAACTGCGCGAACTACAAACTTCTTTAAACCAGGTTGGCGCATCCATTCTGGCAGGCCAGCAAGAACTACAGCAGAACGTGGATCAAGCCACTGAAGACCTAAGGGAAACCCTGGAAACCATTGAAATCCAGAACATCGAACTGGATCTGGCACGAAAGGAGGCCCTGGAGGCCAGTCGAATTAAATCCGAATTTCTGGCTAATATGTCCCATGAGATTCGCACACCACTGAACGGCATTATCGGATTCACCAACCTACTGTTAAAAAGTGAAATTTCCCTCACTCAGCGTGACTATCTGGACACCATTCACAAGTCGTCAGAGAGCTTATTGTCCATTATCAACGACGTGCTGGACTTCTCTAAAATTGAAGCCGGCAAACTGGTGCTAGACCAAGTACCCGTTAACCTGCAAGAAGTAGTGGAAGATGTGCTGACCATGCTGGCCCCCATGGCCTACGACAAACAGCTGGAACAGGTGAGCCTGTTTTATTCCGATGTACCCACTGCTGTAATTGGCGACCCACTGCGTTTAAAGCAAATACTGACCAACTTGGTCAACAATGCCATTAAATTCACCGAACACGGTGAAGTAGTTGTGCGAGTGATGCTGGACGATCAGCAAGACGACACCGCCACCATTAAAGTAACGGTAACCGACACTGGTATTGGTTTAAGCAAAGAACAACAACGCGCGCTGTTTAGTGCTTTTCGGCAGGCGGACACCACAACAGCACGCCGCTTTGGCGGTACTGGCTTGGGATTGGTTATTTCCAAACATCTGGTTGAACAAATGCGCGGACAAGTTGGGCTGGAAAGTGAACCCGGACAAGGTTCTACCTTCTGGTTTACCTTCCGCGCCAAAGTTCATAAAACACAAGAGCAACTTACACCTCTATTGCTGGATCGCCGCGTAAGTATTGCCCTATACGATCACAATGCCACTGTGCGTGCCAATTTAAAAAATGCACTGCAAAAACGGGACGTGGAAGTTACGGAATATTCCGATTTATCCGCGTTAGCCACATTATTGCAAACCTCCGATGGACAATTGCCTAATGCTGTAATTGTGGGAATTCACGCGCAAAAACCTCTCTACACCGACATTGCCAGCATGTACCGCCTAAACAAAAGCCAAGCTCCCATTATGATTTTGGGTAACCCAAGCGATCAAACGGTATTGGCAGAAATGCTGGATGGCGAACAATTACCATTGATCACCAAGCCTCTGTGCCAACAACGCGCCTATGAAATTTTGACTCAATTCTTAAACACCAGAAATCCTATATCGGCACCTGTACAAAAAAAGCTTAAGCCTCTGGCTCCCCCCTGTTACAACAAGCATTTGAATATCATTGCAGTAGACGACAATCCCGCCAACCTAAAATTATTGTGCGCATTGTTAAAAGATTTGAATGTAGCGGTAACCGCCTGCGATAGTGGCATGAAAGCATTAGAACAAATCGATAAAGCCCAATTCGATTTAATTTTAATGGACATTCAAATGCCCGTTATGGATGGCGTGGAAACAGCACAACGCATTCGAGCAAAAGAAATCGGCAACAATCACATACCCATAATTGCGGTGACCGCTCACGCACTGGCCAGTGAAAAGCATCACCTATTAAATTCAGGCATGGACGACTACCTCACCAAACCTATTAATGAAGACCAGCTGATCCACCTTATTCAACGCTGGACCGGAGTGAACCTGATATCCGCCAACCAAGAGCCGGTGTTACCTGAACCCATGCCTTCCAGCCTACCAGTGGATATGCAACTGGGCATCAAACTGGCGAACAACAAACAGGATTTAGCTGAAGAAATGCTGGAAATGCTGTTTGGCTCGCTACAAAAGGATCGTGAAGCCATTCAGGTGCTCACGGAAGATGAAGATTACGAAACCCTACAGGATGTAGTACATAAACTTCACGGCGCTACCCGCTATACTGGCGTTCCCTTTTTACAAAGCGCATCTTATGCTTTAGAAGAAAACCTAAAATTGAAAAAGTGGGAAGCGGTTCATGCGCTGGCCGATGAGTTACTCATCGAAATTGATCGCGTCATTGAGTGGTGTCAGGAAAATCGAGGAATGACGGTTTAGCTCCTGCTTTCATATCAGCTATATTCTCTATCGCTTCATGCTCGATAAATCCTTTAACGTTTGGCGAATATAGCTGGAATTGTCGGGAAAGTAGTCACCCCTTATGAGTGCAATGGCTTCCGACTTTTCCATTTCAGAAATGCCTTCCGCTGCTAAAATCAAATTGCGCTGATGTTCATACTGGTAGTTTAGCTGCATTGATTTCGGAATATCCTTGTCAGCAGCCTGCGAATCGTCGATCGACATTGCAAGAAACTGCTTATAACGTTCTAACATCGCCGCATCATAATCATTGTCATCAGAGAACCAATCATCAGCCACTTCGTCGAGAATCTCATATTGAAGACGCTTGCGTTCAAGAAAAAACGTCTCAATTACAATGACATCTTCTCCAGTTATCTGTGTCATAGAGTGAGGTTTATTAACAGAAAGGATATTGTCATTAAGCTTCTCTTTGTATACCAAATAACGGTTCCACAGTTCTATTGCATCGTTAGCCGCTCGCCCTTCAAGTTGAGAGGCTATGAATGCTGTTACGGCACCCGAGACTGCTTGAATATCAGCATCGTTAATGGCAGAAAGAAAATAATCAAAGAGAAACTTCAAATGCTCATCTTTAATCAATTTCCCCTCTGCATTCACATGCAGGCCCGCAGGAATTTTGGTACCTTGCAACGATGCGAGGTTAGCTGGTGGTTCAAAATTCGGCTTTGATCTGGATCTGTAATTTAGATCAGAGTCAGCTGGCGTCAACACAACAGCTTCATTACTATTTGATCCCACCGAAAAGCCGATGAAATCCTTTTTTGTTGCTCGCTTTTCTGCAGTGCTTTGATAATCCATATCACCGCAAAACAAGAGAAAGAGTACATACGCCATTGCGGAAGCAATGGCGGTATAGAAAAGTTTACTGGACATAAACTAGAGCCCCAGGTTTTGCAATCGATTCATGTGATTAACAATAACCGTTCGAGGATCTGGCCCAGACGTTAAGCCAAACAATTGATTGACCTCGTCAAAATGGTCCCAACGATAATTATCAGCAACAACCTTTCCTAACACAGCACTGCAAACCGTAACGACACCATCGTTAGCCTTGCCACCAGAGAGCCATTTTAGCGCTTTATGCGTTAGGGAAAACGAATACGCCAAAGGGTCAAATAGGTTTTCACCGGATGAAAACAGACTTGTGGGAGACCCACTTCCTGTCCATGAAAAGATTGGGAATTCAAAATTCACGCTGCTTCCATTTTCGTCAGAAACAACTCCAGAGGCCCAAGTTTCAGCTTGCTCATTGCAGTCAGCTTTGAAGCCAAAGTCACTAATATTATTCGCGAAATCTAAGGCTCCTTGCGGGGTCATAAGATATAAAGCGCCATAACTGTCCTGTTCTAAGCTTTCACCATTCAGCTTTCCATTGGCCCACATAATCGTGTTTACCAACCATAAAAGGGAATCTCTCAACCAAGGAGCATAGTCGTCTAAAACCAGGTTTAATTCCCAAAGGAGCATAGCCGCATCGGCGCCTCGATGGGGTGAGCCAATGGTAGTTAAGGAAGCGACCTTCTCAGGATACAAGGCTGCATAAGCCCTTACGGTATATCCTCCTTGGCTATGACCCAGCAAATGCACTTTTTCTACTTTTCTTACTGATAAGATCTCATCGATTGCCATTTCAAATTGCGCAACCCGAATGTCCTCCCCTGCCGCAGCAGAGATTAGCGGAACATAAAACATGTCATTACCACTGCGTGATAATGCTTGCTTTACACCATACCAATAGTCGACAACACCCAGCATTTTTGTTGCCCCAGTAAACCCTGTCGCAGCAACAACCGGGTATCGAGTTGAGGAGTAATTGGATTGGGCTGAAAATGCCGAACCCGAAACTAACACCATTAGGAATAGTAGTTTAGTAGCCGTAACCCTAAAAAAAGAGCGCCTCATCATTCTTCTCCGTTATATGTATTTTTTGTTTTGTGGTGCCAAAGAAGCCATTGTTTACAGAGTGGCATTATCGATATAACCAAAGTATATTTATTGTTAAAGTGCGCAACGCCCATTGTTCAGTTGCGCATGAATGACCTAAAACAAATGAAAATAACGATAAAGCTTTCCAGCATTAATCATGCATACAAATGAAACCGTACGGGTTGGATATGCTCAATCATTGATTGAATACCTCCGCGACCACAACAAAACTGCCTCTGAACAAATTGATTCAATGTTCGATCTTAATGTATTTGAAATGGATACCGATGATCGAATTCCTGTTTCAACATGGAGTCAGTTGTTAGACCAAGCGATCAAATTAACAAAAGATGAAGGTTTACCATTAAAAGTTGCAGAAAGCATATTGCCTCGCCATTGGGGCGTTTTTGCTTATGCTGCGATGAGCTGTTAGACATTAAAAGATGTAATCGAAATACTGGTGGAATACGAGCGATTAATTGATGATGTTAATGACGCTCAGTTATGCATCGACGGCAACTATGCGACATTAAAATGGTTACCTAGAACAGCCACTCCATCTTTGGCTTGCATGGCCATTTCGCTTGCCAGCTGGGTAATCTTTGCACGCAAGTATACATCTCGCAAAGACCTCATTTGCGATGCCCAATTCACAGCTCCCCCACCTAGAAACCATCAAAAGTACAGCGAGTTGTTTGGGGGGAAGATCACATTCAACCAGCAGATCACAGCCATCACTTTCGATGCCAGCTATTTACAATCACAAATAACACATCACGACAGCCATGTTCACAATCAGTTCCGAGCAGCAGCCAACTTGCAACTGGGCAATTTAACCAAGCACACCGATCACTTAGGTGAGATTCGCCAAGCAATTGCGTGCGGACTTCCAAAAGGTAGAGTCACTGTGAGTTCAATTGCAGAAACACTGTCACTTTCCCCAAGAACATTACAAAACAACTTAGCAAATGCAAATACGAGCTTTCAGCATCTGCTCGATGAAATCAGAAAAGAACTTGCACTTTTTTATCTCGAAAACTCCAATCAATCGCTGGCAGAAATCGCGCACCTTTTAGGACTCTCTGATCAAAGCTCTTTTACTAAGGTCTTTAAAAACTGGACTGGCACAACACCGGGGGAGTATCGAAAACAGAGGGAAGGTAGCGTAAACAGATAAAGAGGAGAAGCAAACATTGCCGATTTATTAGGTGCAATTTTTATAGCGAGATACTGCTAGATTATTTGTAACTTTCAAGAATAACAAAAGCAACTGCATGCTCTTTTTCATCGGATAGGCTTAAGTGAACCTTAGTTACTCCAAGCGTTTCGGCGCGATCAAGCGCTGGGCCGGACAAGGTTAATATGGGCGCCCCCAACTCATCATTGGACACCTCCACATGCTTCCAGGTAATACCTTGAGCAAAGCCTGTACCCAGTGCTTTTACTGCTGCTTCTTTGCAAGCAAAACGTTTTGCCAAATACTGAGCGCCGTTGTTTTTCTCTTCAAACTGTTGATACTCAAATTCCGTCAGTAAGCGCTGCGCGAACTTATTTCCAATGCGCTGCAACGACTCCTGCATACGAGATACCGTAACAATATCGGTACCTATGCCAACAATCATTTACAGGCCTCAAGCATCAATTGTTTCATTTCCTGTACCGCTTGTTTCAAACCAACGAAAATCGCTCTGGCCATAATGCCGTGACCGATGTTTAGTTCGTTAATTCCAGGAATAACGGCAACCGGCTCTACGTTATGGTAGTGCAGCCCATGGCCCGCATTGACCACTAAGCCCAGCTCAAGCCCCCACTTCACACCTTGTTTAATACGCTCAAGTTCTGCCAATTCAGCGACTGAAGATTCCGCATCGGCAAAAGCACCGGTATGAATTTCAATTACCGGCGCTCCCACTTCTTTTGCCCCCGCAATTTGGGCTTGGTCAGGGTCAATAAATAGAGACACTTCGATACCTGCATCTGCCAGGCGCTGTACTGCTTGTTGAACCCGTTGCTTCTGCCCCGCCACATCCAGACCGCCTTCGGTGGTAAGTTCCTCGCGCTTTTCTGGTACCAAACAACAATGGGCGGGCTTTACTTTTTCGGCAAACGCGATCATTTCATCCGTGACCGCCATTTCTAAATTCATACGCGTTTGTAGCGTGTCATTCATGATCAACACATCACGCTCTTGAATATGGCGACGATCTTCCCGCAGATGAACAGTAATGCCATCGGCACCAGCTTCCTCCGCAACCATGGCGGCTTGCACAGGATCAGGATAACGTGTACCACGAGCCTGTCGTAGCGTTGCCACATGGTCTACATTAACACCCAAAAGAATTCGATTATGAATATTCACGTTAACCTCAAAACTCCGAAAGCTGCTTAAACAATTCACGGCTCTTCAGCGGCTTGTCTCCCAAATGAGGAGCTAACGCCAAACGACTTAGTCGCTTAGAAGCCTTCAAACACTCTGCATCTTCATACACATGCCGTTGAATGGCAAGCAAGTGCTCCCCTTTGAAACAGCGCTGCTGCAATTTCACATCCTTCGGTGGCTCAACCACAAACTGCAAGCCCTGATCCTGCTCATAAAAATACCAGGCATCCTCTACAACAGGCTGCCCAGCCATATCCACATCCAGCACCAACTCATAGCCCATTTCAGATAACAACTGATGCTCAAACTGCCTCAGCACCACTTCCAACTCACCCGCTGCTAAACTGTGTAATGCTTCGACATAAAATGCAAATAGCTCATCATGAGGCTCTTCCTTATGCAATAGCCTCATCAATAGTTCATTTAAATACAAACCACTATATAAATGTTTGCCTTGAAGCAAAACCGAAACATCAGCGCTTTCCACCATTATTCCGGTTTTCAGTTCGTGACGCCCCTGAAAAGAAACATTCAAAAGAGAAAAAGGTTGCAACAAACGGGCTTTCGCACCGGCTTTACCGGACTTTTTAACCCCTTTAAACAGAATGGAAACACGCCCTAACTGACGTAAAAAGAACTCACAAATAACACTGGTATCGCGAAACGGGCGACTATGCAGCAAGTATCCGTTATGAACCTCAGTATTGCCCATCATCGTAGCCCAGGCTTCGCAAAGCGCGCTCGTCATCAGACCAGCCGCTCTTTACTTTCACCCACAGTTTCAGCATCACCTTGGCATCCATCATCTTTTCCATATCTTGGCGCGCCTCGATGCCCACTTTTCGTAAGCGATCACCCTTATCACCAATCACTATGCGCTTTTGGCTGGATTTTTCCACCAGAATTAAGGCGCTGATATGCCAAACACCGCTATCACATTCGAACTGTTCAATCTCCACTGAGCAAGCATATGGCAGCTCTTTACCCAATTGCCGCATTAACTTTTCACGCACCGTTTCGGCAGCCAAAAACCGCATAGAACGATCGGTAACCTGATCTTCTGGGTAGAAGTGATCGTCTTCTGGCAAATGTTTCGCTATCTCCTGCTCTAATTGATCCAGCTGGCGATTACGTAATGCCGAAATGGGCACAATGGCATCAAACTTTCGTTTTGCACTCACCTCTTCAATAAAGGGAAGCAGATCGTTTTTGCTCTCTAGGGTGTCCACCTTATTGATCGCCAGAATCACCGGCGTAGGATTGGACTGCAATTTTGACAGCACATGTTCGTCGCCCTCATTCCATTTAGTACCATCCACCACCATCACAATCACATCGACATCTTTTACGGAACCAGTTGCAGCGCGATTCATCATTCGATTAATGGCTTTGGGTTCTTTTTGATGTATTCCTGGGGTGTCCACATAAATGGCTTGAACATTATTTTCCGTTTTAATACCCAACACTCGATGACGCGTAGTTTGCGGCTTACGTGAGGTGATGCTGACCTTCTGCCCCAATAAGTGATTCATCAAGGTGGATTTGCCCACGTTTGGACGACCTACAATGGCAACATAACCACAACGGGAAACGGCTTTATCTTCACTCATGATTTTCACTCATGGTTATTCTCCACTGCCTGACAGCGATTCGTTAATGTGTTGAAGTATTTTTCCGGCAGCAATCTGTTCTGCCACTCGCCGACTTTGCCCCTCACCCTGGGCACTGGCTTGCAAGCCTTTCACATCACATTCCACGACAAATTTTTGTGCATGGGATTTGCCAACCACATCCACAATTTTATATTCTGGCAGATCCAACTTACGTGATTGCAACCATTCCTGCAGACGGGTTTTGTTATCTTTTACCGTGTCATCCAAACTCAAACTATTAAGCATGGATTCAAACCAAATCAAAACGTGCTGCTTCACCACCTCCATACCGCCATCAAGGTAGATAGCGCCAATAATGGCTTCAACTGCATCAGCCAAAATGGAGTCCCTACGCGAGCCGCCAGACTTCAACTCACCTGGTCCCAGTAGAAGATAAGGCCCTAGCTCCAACTGCTTGGCCACTTTGGTAAGCGTTGTCCCTTTTACCAGTTTGGCACGTAAACGGCTCAGCTGGCCTTCCTTTGCGGACGGAAATTTCTTAAATAGAGCTTCGCCGATAATAAAATTAAGAATGGAATCCCCTAGGAATTCCAATCGTTCGTTATTTTGGCTACCATGATAACTGCGGTGGGTAACGGCCAGTTGCAACAGTTCTAGTTCTTGAAACTCGTATTGCAAACGACTGGCAAGTTGGGTGGGAGGTTCTCTCATTTAACCTTTTGCTTTCACCTTGGCGCTGTGACTGAACTTGAGCACAGCATCCACATTGCCATACATAGGCAGTCTGCGCTCATAAATCACATCAATTAGAATTTCACCATCTTCTTTCTTGATGACGATTTCGTCTTTTTTCTGCTCTACGCTATTTACTTGCAATCGCTTATTAATGGTGTCACGAATTTCTTTAGGACTCATGCTGCGGGTGCTTTCTTCTTCAGAAATATTTTTTACCGCTGTACTCACCGCCATATCATCAAAATAGGGTGACCATAGCTTTGCCGCCGTAACGCCGCCAAAAATCAGCGCCAATACGATAAACATAACACCCCAGGTTGAAGATCCGATTTGCTTTTTATTGTTCAGGTTCATTTGCCACCACCTCGCTTGTTAGTTTTATTCTACCAACCGATTTCGTTTAAAGCTGGGAACCCAGCCGGGCATATGCATCCAAACGGCGAACGCTTTGCCTACCACCAGCTTATCGGGAACAAACTCCCAATAACGGCTATCGCGACTGTTATCCCGGTTATCACCCAACACAAAGTAGCTATCCTCTGGAACAACCCAGGTTCGAGAAGGCTCCGATGGCCTTAATTCTGTGATCATGATGTCATGTGTCACATCGCCCAGGCTTTCTCTATAGATTTTGTACTCCGGTTGGGAGGGTGGAAATTGAGCCTCAAATTTTTGCTCAACTGGCTTATCGTTGATGTAGATAGTTTTGTTCTCGTAACGCACCACATCACCCGGCACACCCACCACTCTTTTAATATAGTTGATGCTGGGCTTTTCCGGGTACTTAAATACCATAATATCGCCCGTTTTCGGCTCACCAATGGGGATAAACTCTGTCCCAAGAATGGGCAGTCGCAACCCATATGCGAACTTGTTCACCAAAATGTAGTCTCCCACCAACAGGGTGGGCACCATGGAGCCAGTGGGAATTTTGAAAGGCTCAATAAGAAAAGAGCGCAGTACCAGCACAATTACCAACACAGGAAAGAACGATTTGGGAAACTCTACCCATTCAGGCGCTTCTTCCCCTTCTGCTCGTTGTTTTCGTAATACAAACAGATCCAGAAAATAAAAAAAACCGGTGAATGCCACCAAAGAAACAAGAACTATCGCAAAATCAAAATCCATTATTTATCCACTTTTAGTACGGCCAGGAACGCATCCTGCGGGATTTCAACCCGTCCCACCTGCTTCATGCGTTTCTTACCTTCTTTTTGTTTTTCCAACAATTTGCGCTTACGAGACACATCACCACCGTAACATTTTGCCAATACGTTTTTACGCAGGGCTTTTACAGTTTGGCGAGCAATGATTTTACTACCGATGGCAGCCTGAATGGCCACATCAAACATCTGACGAGGAATCAGCTCTTTCATGCGCTCCGTTAGAGCACGACCACGATATTCTGCCTGATCGCGGTGACAAATAATGGCCAGCGCATCCACCTTTTCTCCATTAATCATCACATCCACCCGTACCAGGTTACTGGGTTGAAAGTGCTTGAAAGAATAATCCAACGAAGCGTAACCCCGGCTAGTGGATTTCAATTTATCAAAGAAATCCAACACCACTTCACTCATGGGTACTTCATAGTGAACCGAAACCTGATTACCCATAAACTGCAGGTTCTTTTGCACGCCACGCTTTTCAACGCACAGAGTAATAACGTTGCCCAGATAGTCCTGTGGAACCAGCACGTGCACATCAGCAACAGGCTCTCGGAATTCTTCCACTTTAGAGGGATCAGGTAAATCCGACGGATTATCCACCGAGACCACTTCACCGCTTTTCAGTAATAACTCATAAATTACGGTGGGTGCGGTGGTAATCAGATCCAGATCGTATTCACGCTCTAAGCGTTCCTGAATGATTTCCATGTGCAGCATACCCAGGAAACCACAGCGGAAACCAAAACCCAACGCATCGGAGGTTTCCGGCTCAAATTGCAATGAGGCATCGTTCAGGCTGAGCTTGTCCAGGGCATCGCGAAAGCGTTCATAATCGTCGGAGCTCACCGGGAACAGGCCTGCATAAACTTGAGGCTTCACTCGTTTAAAACCTGCCAGGCTTTCCACATCCTTGGTCTTGCTGTGGGTTAAGGTGTCTCCTACCGGTGCTCCGTGAATATCTTTAATACCTGCGACCACAAAGCCTACTTCACCCGCTTCCAGAATGCCGGTTTCTAAACGCTTAGGAGTGAACACACCAACGTTATCGATTATATGTTCACGGCCTGTGGACTTAACGATGATTTTGTCGCCTTTCTTGATTCGGCCATGCATTACCCGAATCAAAGACACCACACCTAAGTAATTATCAAACCAGGAATCAATGATCAGACATTGCAGTTTGCCCTCTCGATCCCCTTGGGGAGCAGGAATGGTGTGCACCAGACGCTCCAGCAATTCATTCACACCCAGGCCGGTTTTGGCACTCACCTGAGCTGCATCGGTGGCTTCAATTCCAATGATCTCTTCTATTTCCTGGGCCACCCTATCGGGCTCGGCTTGAGGCAGGTCGATCTTATTAAGAACAGGCATCACTTCCAGGCCTTGATCAATAGCCGTATAGCAATTGGCTACCGATTGCGCTTCCACACCTTGCCCGGCATCCACAACCAGCAAAGCACCTTCGCATGCAGAAAGCGAACGGGACACTTCATAGGAAAAATCCACGTGTCCAGGCGTATCAATAAAGTTAAGCTGGTAGGTTTCTCCATCCTTAGCTTTGTAGTGCAGCGTCACGCTTTGGGCTTTAATGGTAATGCCCCGCTCTCGCTCCAAATCCATGGAATCCAACACCTGAGCGGCCATTTCCCGTTCGGTTAACCCGCCACAATCCTGAATAAATCGATCCGCCAGGGTGGATTTACCATGGTCGATGTGGGCAATGATGGAAAAATTTCGTATATGGCTTATATCAGTCACAGGTGTTTACTAACTTCAAAAAAGGGTGGTTAAAAAACAGCGGCAATTCTACCGGTTTTCCCAACCCCTTGCATTAAGTGATTGCAAGGAGGTAAGCAATTGATTTTTCGATATTTAGGGACAGCCAGACACAGGCTGTGATGAACCAGCTCGGCGCAACACTACAGGTTGGTAGCGCTGATCGTGCTGGTGACGACTAAAATGCCAACGCAGAAACACAAACCCCAGGGCCAAACCCAGCACCGCAGCCAAGGCTGTATAGGCTTCACGGCTTGCGTAGTGATCAACCACCAGGGCAAATACCAGCATCATAAGCAATGGCATCAGATATGCCATGACAGAGCTTTTCAGCATGATATCTTCAGGCACACCGACCACTACACGCTCGCCCACTTCTACATTGAACGGGCAACTGGCTTGTAAATGATTAGTTTTTTGGCCCAACTTGGCCAAGGCGCTATGGCCACAGCCGGCTTTGGCAGAACAGGTATCGCAGGCAGATTGACGCAAGGTTTCCACCCAGGCCAAGTTACCTTTAATCGCCACCACTTTTCCCACTTCTTCAATCATTCCGCACTGTCCAAGCCAATTTGCTCAGAACACTTTATCGAATCAGGGGTTAGAGGCCAAGGTATTTACGCTCTGAGCCACTTTTTGGGCCGTAGCTAGAGGGATTTCACCCACCACTGTGACCGACCCGCCGCTGGCATTGTGATTAACCGCCACGGTAGCGCCGCGAAAACGAATACTTTGATTGGCTGTGCCATTATCATAGAACACAGTAAAGGCGGCCAAACCATCGCTAAACACACGAGCGCTGTATATAGCCTCCCCTTCGGGCTGCATAAAGCTTTTCACCTGCAGGAATCCTTCGGGCAACCACGCGGCATTCCAAGGTAATTCAGGTGTGACACTATGCTGAGATTTTGATTTGGCTTTTAGTTGGTTACCAAGATTGGAACCGGGTTGAAAATCTGCAGCAGATAATGGATTACCCACTTCAACACTGACAAACTCAAACACCTCTAGTGGTGATGCACCCTCCACATTGGTCTGTGATTTCAGCAGGATACCGAATTCCCTGTCCAGCCATAGGCTGTATCCATATCGGTGTTTATCTTTGGGAAGCACATCGATTTGATAAGCTGCACGCCCTGCTACCCTGTTATCCGCCACTTTCTGAAAGTTATAGTACTTTGACAATTCATCCAAGCCGTTTCCAAATGCCATTAGCGGCCCGACCGGCGCCAGGCGTGTTGCTCTGTCTCGATGCAGACAGATGACTTCACGGCCTTTGCGAATAATTTCTGCTGGCTCGCCATTCATGTGCACCACCCGCTCCCACACCTGGCCTTCCACTGGAGCATGGTAGATAGACAAAGAGGTAAGCTGACCACCACTCAACAGAACGGATTGGCCTTGGTAACTGACTGTTTGGGAAGCCTGCACCATTCGTTGCAGCCAGCCCTGAGCGGTATCTTGGAAAGGTGTTTCTGCC
>JBFKSL010000004.1:0-28670 GCA_041626995.1 Ketobacter sp.
ATTCTCGCCTCAAAGCGAGAAATTGTACCCAAACCTGGTTAGATTACGGTAGGCTGAGAACTACCAAACCTCTACAGGCTAGAAGTGACGGGCGTTGACAGGGTTTTTGTCTTTTTTGGAGGGGAAATCCCTAGAACCCCACAATGCGGTACTGGCCAAAATATCCTTTGTGATGGTCTAGCTCCAACATTTGTAGCCGCACGGCCTAGAGGAGCGTTACAGAAACGGGGCTAGATTCCCATACTAAATATAAAATACATAATTACTGACAGAATGGCTCCAGTCCTAAAGGACTGAAAATTCCGCATTCCCCGATCCAGTCGCTTGCGTTCAATCATTATTTTTCCCTGTACGGTCTCATTCCGTCTCAGTCCGCACGATTGCAACACACTCTGTTTTTATTTTGGTCTTATTTTCGACAAAACCCTAAGTTTGTAGAATCCTGCTTTAAACCCTATTTTGTTGGATGATCAGCCCGAACGGTGGCTCCTAGAAACCTCTCAGATTTATCTCTAGAAAACGTTCTCAGATTATCTCCAAAAAAAGCGTTATTTTTCTTTGCAAAAAGTGTGCTGTTTTTTTTACCGAACTTTTCAAAATATATATGTTTTTATATATCAGTACTTTAGGTGCCAATTGTAGTGCCCCAAAGAAAAAGCGCAGTTCGCTGATGTTTATGTGAATATCTACTTCGTCGAACGTACTTCGAAGCATTTGGTATGTAGCGCTTAGGTGCTATCACGTCAAATCACGGGTACCTAAGGGCAAGGTATTCACCTTGCCCTTAACTTTATTTTCCCTTTCTTAAGAAGAGTTCGGGGGCGTTATCTTCAAGATGGCGCAGTCCCTTTGAAGTGACATATATCCCCTCATTGTACTGCTTGGTGAATCCCTGAAGGGCAAGTTTGGCCAGGATGTCTCGCGTTTTAGACAAAGAAATACCGGTGATCATCGAGATCGTAAAGAGAGAAGGACGGTTATTTCTAGGGAGATGGTAGCGATGGGGTTCGGTTTCACGCTGCCATAAAAAATACAGAATAGTCGATTCGGCGTGTGTGGATTTTGTCTTTCGAGTAGGGTTTTTAGTGTTCGCTAGTTCGATTTTATTGGTCAGTTTGGCTTCTGCGTCGTCCCAATCTATCGCCACCTCTTTATTGCCAAACATCGCCAGCCACTTTTCTTGCAGTTTTGCCGTGATCTTTTCTCGAGTTCGTTGGGGAATCGGGCAGCTTTCGTTGATATACGCAATGTGAATCTGACGAACCTTTTTATCTACCGGGGATCGTTTCGACGTATATACCTTCCAGGTACGAAACGTACCGTGGTCGTTTTTGACCCGAAAGTTGATCTTGATGCGACGCATAGTTTTGTTGGGCAGTGTTGCTGAACGAAGGGAAAGGCCAATATGAGCATTGGCCTTTCCCATTAGCTCCGTATTATCACTTGGTGGACTTTCGCAGTACGATTGCGAATGCGTGTACCAGAGATCCCGAAGCGGACAAGGTGTAGGAAATTATCCCTCCACCCAATCCACTTTGAATGCCTAGACACGTCATTGCTAACAATGACAGCACTATCAAAAGCACAACGCCAGCGATCAGGAGAGTATCGTCCAAGGACAACATGACTTACTCCTTTACACATAGTTTGAACTTTAAGTGTCAAGATGAGCCATGCTGTGGAAGAAGGTTTGTCGAACGCACTCCGAAGCAAAAACTATCTGACACTTGGATTATCCCATCACCAAGTGACGTGATCAAACAAGTTTACAGTTGGTTCGGCATATATGGGGCACTACAATTAGGGTAACAGTGTTATTCATCCTCATTTTTCGACAAAAACCCTAAGATTGTAGAATGTAGCTCCTTTCCCGATTTATGTTTTTTTATCCTTTTTTTATTTATATAAAAATTTGTTTATATAGGGTCTCCAACAATATAGGGAGGGTTTTGCCACAGTTTGGCTTTTAACCTCATGATATTACTATATATCTTTCAGGCGTTTTCTCGCCCAGGAGCATGTCTTTCCCGTAAATCTGAATCAATTATATAGGGCTTTTATCCTGACCTTCAGCTGCAGCAGGCGCGACCGATGCCGGCGCGAGGCATCGCGAAAGCCACCGCAAAACTCAGCTAAAATAGAGCTAGATATTCTACGTTATATCGTTATAATCGAATTATGTATACAAAGCGTGAAAAAGCGTATGTATTTTAGGAGCAACCCCCCTCATGAGTGAGCCTGAATTCGACGGTGAAATCTACGGCGTGGAGTCGTGGGCCAACCCCAACAACCACAATCGCTATTACAAAATTCTGTACTATGCTAAGAATCCCAATGGCGAAGGGTACGTCCAGTCGTTTAGCCGAGCTTGGCAATACGTTGATCGTTATGGGGTAGAGAAAGCCAAGCAGAACGCCAAACAATACAATGCCACCTTCGATATTATGGATGGCATTGAAAACGGGCGGTTTTAATGACGCTACCCAGCCAGGCCTTCACGTTACCCAGCCTCAGTCGTGAACGACCGTCGGAAAACGAAACCACCGCCTTTGTGCCAGTGGTCATTGATTGGGAATACTGGATTGCCCGCCGACCCAAAGTGTTAGCCATGGCCCCGGATCTGCCCAAGTATTTGGTGTTGCCAGAAGTACACCAGGTGTTGCACCTGGCGTTGGATCAAGAACTGCATTTTTTAATCAACCTGTTGTGGCAATCTGGAGCCCGGATCTCCGAAGCGTTAAATGTGCGACCAGAAGACTTGGAACTGGACACACCACGCAATTCCAGCGTGTTGCTCACCACCTCAAAACGTAAGCCCGGTCGGCCCAGTAAAAAAGACCAAGCCAAACCCATGCGTTCGGTGCCGTTGGTGGATGAGGCGTTGATTCATGAAGCCCGACGCTATTTGGTCAGCACCAAGGTGAAGGCGGGTAAACCCATTTTTACCCTGGATCGACAGCAGGTGGATTACCGCCTCAAAAAAATTCAAAAGCAGTTGGCGTTGCCCATCGAATCCTTGAGTGCACACACATTCAGGCATTCCTATGCGGTGAATTGTCTGTTTCAAAATCGCGATATTCGCACCATCCAAGGTTGGTTGGGTCATGCGGATCTGGAAAGTACGACGGTATATTTGAAAGTGTTCTCTGGGGAAACCCATCATCTTGCTTTAGGTATGCAATTTTAAGGAAATAGAATGAATGCAGAAAGATTACATGTGATTGCTAGGGCATTAAAAGCCGACTTTGAAGCCATACAACTTCAGAAGAATATCAATCAACTTATTACCGCATTACAAAATCAAGTGAAGCAACCAGCGGAACCTAAACATCAACAACAACTTAGCCATACGCTTGCAGAATTCTGGGTGAGCTGTGAAACCTCAAAAGCAAATGAATTTACTCCTGCTTGGTTGGATATTGTAAAAGAAATCGGTGGAGAAGAATTTATCGGTAAACGTTTACAGGAGGAAGTGCGGGGGATAACCGAAAGAAATAACATTACTCCATCTGTAGCACTGCAAGAATTGGAACAGATAAATTCCCGCTTTAAATTGTTCATGACCGCGATTAATCAGTTATGCGCATCTATGGGTGCATTGAATATTGGTCATGAACAATTAGAGTCAGGGGAGTGTGAAGTAGGGGTTGTCGTTCCTAGAAATGCTGTAGACAATGCACTCGAAGACTTTGGCAAAGAGTTGGTTCAAATCAATAAAATTTTCAGTGTCTTTTCTGAAATTGCCACTGATTCCAGAGAAAACTTTAAAATTCGTACTATTTCTTCCAGTGATCTAACCGTTTTTTTGGAGTTCATTCCGGAAATAGCAGCATGTACCGCTTTAGCGATTGAAAGAATAGTTGCGTTATATAAACAGCTTCTAGAAATTAGAGAGTTACGTTCAAAGATGGAGGAGAATGGGGTTTCGAAAGAGAATTTATCTGGGGTAGATCAACACGCTAATACATTAATGGAAGATGGGATTCAGATTTTGGTTGAAGATTTAATCAGGGATTATCATAAAAATCCAGATGAAGCCAGAAAAAACGAACTTCGAGTTGAAGCGAAGTATGCTCTGAATCGGCTAGCGAAGAGAATTGATAAAGGGTATGGAATTGATGTGAGGATTGAACCTTATATTGGAGATGAGAATATTGAAACGGATGTTGATGATCGATTAGTTGAAACAATCCTCCAGGCTTCAAAAAACATTCAGTATGTAAAACCAGCGGGTGAGCCAATTTTAACCTTACCCGACAGTGAGGATGCTTAATCAACAGAGACATGATGCGTATACAGGTTGAAGAACGGGAGGGTTATTCCACACTTTGATGTCCTGCTCTCTTTATTTAAACCCATAGCTAGTTAGAAAGGATTCTCTAGGATGAATAGATTCACAGACCATACTTATCATGCGCTCACGAAAGATGAGATAGGGATGCTACTCATGATTGGAGTAGGCGAATTTGTAGATGCGTTTAACACGGTAAGCCAGTTTGCACAAGTAAGGGGGCAGCATCCGAATTACAAACCCTTTCTTAAATACATCACCCGAAAAATCTGTTTAACCCCTGATGGGCGGCTTCTGGATGATTTAAAGATCTCAGATCCTTATGGAACTAATGTTACTCGAAAGTTTGCGAATTCTTTTTCCTATGCACCCCATTTGGGGGGATTTGTACCCATGTATACCAAACAGGTAATGTCCCATTGGTTTAAAAAAATCTATGATGAAAAGGAAAACAAACTCATATTAGAGTGTTGGGATTCGGTTAAAGACAACTTATGTACACCGGATGGCAATGCAGCTGATCTCATACACAGCTTTAAAGATCAGCATGTGTATTTCATGCGCAATCATGCCAATGATGAAATCAAGATTGGTATTTCCATTCATCCAGAAATCAGAAGAAGACAAATTGAACGTCTGGTTCATGCTGATGTCTCAATACTTCGAATACTACCATCAGGCGGTCGAACATTAGAAACGGAGCTACATGAGCAATTCAAGGATCATCGTGTAGTGGGTGAATGGTTTAACCCCGCCCCAGAATTACTAGAGTACATAAACGCTATTTGATTTCAGTTAAAGGAAAAACGCATGTTACAGGCAATGGTCGTCACCAAGGAAGAAACCATCGATTGGTTAAATGATGCAACATCTGTGCTACCTAATATCGAGCAAGCATACAGTGCCTGTATAAAAAGTCTGCTTCCTGATATCCGAATCGATCCGCGTTTTCTAGAGAACGATCATATCGTCAATATGGATTTCATCGAAAATCCGGTATTTCTCATAGGATTAAAAAAAGGGAATGAATCCAAGCCAGCAACGTTGGCGGTGGTCTATGTCTTTCCTGAATATCGAAATCAGGGTATCGCTAAATTAGTGTTAAGTGGCTTGTTGGGTCAAACCAATGGCATTGTTCAAGCGGCTGTTCATGAAGATGAACTTGGCCAACTGAAAAGGTTTTACGAATCTCTGGGATTCAAAACCCTTAACCGAATATTAACGGACGATTTGGGAGATGGGTATTGCGATTTCTTTTGGTCACCAAGCGATCTAGAGCTTATTGCTACTGACGATGGAACGCTCTGTCGTATTAAAAACCCTGAATAGTAAAATTGAGTGTCTACGGTTGCTCAGTTTTAAGTAAAAAACATTTTCGCATTGAGCAAAGGCATACTTCTGGGCGAGAAAACGCCTGAAAGATATATAGTAATATCATGAGGTTAAAAGCCAAACTGTGGCAAAACCCTCCCTATATTGTTTGTGATCCTATAATGTACTAGGATA
Source organism: Ketobacter sp. (assembly GCA_041626995.1). Classification (GTDB taxonomy): domain Bacteria; phylum Pseudomonadota; class Gammaproteobacteria; order Pseudomonadales; family Ketobacteraceae; genus Ketobacter. Next base: position 5,798 of record JBFKSL010000004.1, read on the forward strand.
AGTGATTGGAATTGAATAAGTCCGATATTCGTGAATATCGGACTTATTCAACTGGGGTGATATTACCAATAACAAAGGCCCCGACAAGCGGGGCCTTCGCCAGAAAAAGTCTGGTATCCAGAAGAACCCTTACCGGCACAGCCTCGACCTTGTAGGTGGTTTGATGCCATTCCCTTTGAGAATGTCTGTTGCACCATCTAATTGAAAGTTCGGTGCTACCCAGAGTGATTTCTCACATCAGTTAGATAGCACCGCGAAGTATCAACTTCGTGCACAGTCATCGCGTCCCCGCTGTACTGTAACTACAAAATACACCATATTTACGAATTGTAAAATACAACTTTGTGCTAAGTATCCTAGCGGGTGAATTGCCATAGGCAAGAGGGCCGGTAATGAGGCCCTTTTAAGGCAAGAATGATTTTGAGGGTTCATTATATGTACCCCACATAGCCCCAGTTTTTTTGGAAACGGTATCAAACCTATAATCTTTCTTGTAAATACATTTATGCTCTTTGCCTTCGACTTTAATAATGGTGCCTAAGCTATAAAGTTTGTCCTCAAACATACATAGATTCTCAGGATCATATGTATGTTTAGTTTCTTCTATGATTCCTTCTTCGGCCATAAGATGACAGGGTGTTAAAAGCAGTGCTGCTATCAGAATGTTCCTTTTCATTCACGATTTCCTTTGTTGTCGGTTAAAACGTTTTCGTAATCTTCAATAAGCAGGTTTGTGAGGCTACTCGAATTATAGGTTGGGGCTTATTCGGTAGATATTTGGATTCGGTGTTTATCAGATCCCCTGCTAATCCCGCTACAGCTGACCCAGTGCTACCTTCCAGAATCGGAACTGTATTGTTAATGGCTGATGCTACCGCATTGGAAGAAGCAGATACAATCTCCCCTTCCCTATCCCTTACCAAAGAACCACTCAGACCTGCGGTTCGATTGAGGGAATGAACCGTAGCCTCCACTTTGATTTCCTGACCATCAGGTAAGCGAGCCAGTATGGTCGTGGCTTCCATTCTTTCTTCCGCTTCATTGATATATTTATTGGCAAACAAAATGGTATTTTCCGGCAAATCCCGGTAGCGACCAAACACGGTTTCTTTTACTTCAAATTCAATTCGGCCTCTTTCGGCGGTTGACGCTGGCCGCATCAATTCGGCTTTAATCCAGGTTCCCACCGGTATACCGAATTTTTTCGTATCTTGTTCAAGCACCACGCCGACCGTTTTATTCCCACTGCTATTAATGTTTGGTGGTTTATAAATGTATGGGGAGTGTTCAACCTGGCTTTTTGGGCTTCCTCCGCTGTTACCATACTTATTGGCACTAGGATTATTTGATGGGCTTTGGTTGCTTGCTGTACGGGTTTTCCTTTGTGGATTGCCGTACTTGTCTGCTTCAGGCGATTGTTGATTTTCTGGATTGGTTGGCGATGTACTGCCATATTTGTCTGCTTGAATTTCACCAGGAGAGCCGTCTTCTGTTTTCTGTTTTATGCCATTATCCAGTAGCGCGAAGCGTTCATTTTGCTTTAGAACGCAAAATATCGCCTTTTTATTGCCGTCCCATCTACCGGGTATTAAGCGATTCGTTTCTGTGACACAGGCTGGCACTTTATCGCCACCTTTCATTACTATAGCGGGGCTGATTTTGCCATTCTCAAGCAGTAAACCAGGCACCAAAATGCCATCAGGCAGTTTGAAGTAGATTTCATCGCCCTTAAGTAGTTTCAAGCTGTGGGGATCTGATCTAGAAGCCTTAAGGCGTTCTGAAGCCGTAATCTTATTATTTTCGGCCTGTTTCATTCGTTCACGCAGGCTGTCAGCACTGAATCCCGATTGATCACTTTCAGCCAGAGCAGCAGTGGATAATAGGGCCAGTAAGATCATTATTGGTTTTTTTACCATATGATTGACCCCGTTCCTCGATCCGTGATTAAGTCAAGTTTCAATTCTTTAGCGCGATCCAGCGTGTCCCCCTGTGTGGTGGCGAATGAGCATTTTAGAACGCTATCGGATTTCAGGGCCTTTGGACAGTTAAAGCTTCCCTGAATTGGTATCTCCCGTTTTTCGGTGAGTGCTCGAATCTCAATGTTGTTGGTCTGAAAATCCTTGTTGGATCGGTTGTCCAGCTCAAACAGCAACACGGAATAGGTCGAACCATATTGAATAATTTTGTCGATAAACACGATAATGCGTTCTTCATCGAATTCGATTTCATCCTCTATTTTGAAATTGTCGTAATCTGGCTTCTCTGTGGCCATGAGTGAAATGTGCTTCAATGCTTGGCTTTGGGCTTTATCTTCTAATTTTTGCAGCTTCTCTTGGTAGTTGGCTTCAAGCTGTTTGGTGCGTTTTTTAATGATATTTTCAATTAAATGATCACGTTCCTTTTCGGTAACGTCGAACACGATATTTGATACGTGGTTACGCACATCCAGTGTGGAGCGTAGGGAAATGGAGAGATTGTAGCCGCCAATGGAAATGAATAGATTGCCCATTACAGTCGGGTCTTTTTCAATCTTTTTACCGGTGATGGTGATGGTGTTCTGTCCACTGAGTAAGGCTTTTACTTTGCCAGAATCGTGGGGAACTTCAAACCCGTCAGGATTGGTAAGCTCAATTTTCAGAAGAGGTTGTAAATCTGGGTTATCCAGCACAAAGGGGAAAATTAGCTGGGTACCGGCATGAGGCATAATATCAAGCGTCATGGCGGTAAATTCTTCCAGTTTCACATGTTTGAACTGAGGACTGATTGGGTTGGGTTCCTGTTTTGCTATCGCTGTGCTGGCACCGAACAAAATGCAAAGTAAGAGTATTTTCTTCATTCGTTCACATCCCACATTTCAAGTACTTTGATGGCCAAAGGGCTTTTATCCGTTCTGGCCGTTAATTTCACGTTCATGCCAATTTTGAAAGCTTGTGTTGTTGGCTGCTTGGGGTTATCCAAGCATTGGATCTCCCCTGCTACCACGGCACCGGCCATATAGTCCAGGCGCTTACGCGAGAGGGTGGTATTGGCGTTATCAAAATTTATGTCTGTGTTCTTGCAGCCAAATTTTTCGATGTTAATGGCGTAGCTGGATTGCTCGTATTCCAAGACACGCTGATCGGCCAGGGGCTTATCCAAATGATTCAGGCAAATAGACAGGTCTTCCCACACTCGAATGCGACTGACGGTGGTGCAGTGGGATATAAGCTGCTTAATATCGGCCATCACCTGATCATCCGAGCGAACGCGGGATTCATCAAATACAACCTGACCAATTACGGTTCCATTTTCCGTTGCTACCAGTTCCTTGTCTTTGATGGTTAGAAAAAGGCTTTGTACGATCAAAGCGAAAAATGTGATGAAAAACAGAACCCATCCCACAGCACTTAAACGCCCGATTTTAACCAGATAGTCGTCTTTTGCGGTTAGGCCTTCGCGGTCGGCTAAATTCATATCTTCACTCATGATTGGGCCCTATTTTTTCGCTGTTGGTTAATGATGGCACCGCGTCGTGCTTGCTGTTTTTGTTGGCTGGATCGGTCACTGCGTCGACGAACCCGATTTTCTTCTTGTTGTGGTTCGCTGTCTGAATTGGATTGAGTGTCATTTCCTTGGTTATATATGTTGTTTGGATGTGGTTCAGAGAAATTACTTTGCGCCAGACTGTTGGCTCTGCTGATTCTTCCTCCTTCCCCGAATTTGAGTCCTATTGAGCTGGCTGTATTTTTCAGTGTTTTACCGGCCCAACTGCCGCCGGTATTCATTCCCTTCATCATTTGGCTTCCCGTTGCCATGCCAGCGGCGATGCCAGCACCACCAAAGGATGCCAACATACCTGATACGTTACCGCTTCCCGTTGCGAGCGCTTGGGAAATGAAAGGCGCAGATATGGTGGCCGCTATTAGGATGATGTTGATAATAGAATAGGCTCCCAGGTAGAACGTCAGAGTACCCATATTCCAGGTTTCAACATTGTCCAGCTGCATACCGGCTTTAACGAGCATTTGACCGAAGGCACCGGAAACCAAATACATAATAAAGGCGTCTACGATGGGCCAAATGAGTGCTAAAACGGCTAGGCTTCGAAACGCGGTTAATTGTTTTAAACCGGTTGTAATGGACATGGGTAGTGCCACTGCGCCCCAAAAGATGCAAAACGATACCAGCAGGGCGTGGGCTATGCGCATAGCCAATATGACGCACACCAGGCAGGCAAAAGATACGGCATAGATCATGGTAGCAAACAGCCCATAAGCGCTGTTAGGAATGTCGGATAATTCAAATTCGTACTCTTTCGCGAACAGCTTGGTCAGTACTGTATCCAACTGTTTGGCCATTTGTGCGGTGGAATCGCTGGTATCAATCAAGCCGTACACAGCATTAAAGAATTGCAGTATGACCCATACAATGGAGTGATAAGCGCCAATGGCCACAGCAACAAGAATGCTCACTACAAAGAAGTTGTTGTAGTTACTCTGCTTACCTGACGCCATATTCACCTTCTCTTCCACGGAACGTATGGCAATGGCGAGTGCGGTTACTACACCGGATACGGCAAACATCCATTGGTCAGCGGCATACCATCCCATATCGTAGATGGCGCCCACATCGAAGTTGCTGACAAAAATATCCAGTAAATCTAAAGATCCTTTTCCGTTCAGTTCAGAACTCACTTAGCTTCTCCATAAAGTGAACTGTAATTGCTTTGTTCCATAACGGTTGCCGCTGCATCGGTATCCATAATTTGGGCTTTTTTCGCTTCCTTTTCCCGGTTCAGCATGATGTCCGCCATGATGGTGCTGTTACTGGCATTGATGGTGTGCGCCTCTTCCGTACTGGCTCCGCTACCCAGCTGACGTTGAGCGGCTTTATTGGATTGCTGCAAGAAACGAATCCGCTTCAAATCGGATGCTAATCGCGCGTAAGCCCTGGCTTGGGCCATGCCTTCATTGGAATTCGCCATCTCGGCTTTGTAGCGCATATATTCAATTTCCCTTTCCAGTTCGTTGAGCCCACCTGGATCGTTTATCAAATCCTGAACCGTTTCATAGGATGTGCCTAGCTCAGAAAAAAGCTGGTTAAATTGAGATCCTGTTTCTGAAATGGTGCGCACATGTTTCAATGACTCCATTTCCCGAATCTTTTCGGTAATGTCGGTCATTTCCTGAACTTGTTTTAATTGGTCATTGGCCGTTTTAACTAACACAATCAATTCTTGCAGAATGGCGGCATCCCCCGCCCCGGTGGCATCGGCCCAAGCCAACGGTGAAGACAAATACAGTATGCAAGCGAGTGAGATAAAAGAACGTTTCATTGCTTTTTCTCCAGGTCAAAATTCAGTTGCTTGAATAAGGTCGAAGCAATCACCTTGAATACACCCATCAACACTAACGCAGCGACCAGAAAACCAACGGTTGTTATTGGTGATGCAGACGCGGTATCAGGAGTAGGCTCTTTATTGTCTGCGGCGGCTTTCACGCTGGTGGTGATTTGGTTAGCCATGTCTGGATCATTGGTTGCCAGCCATCCCATTGACAGAATAAAAACAATGGTTGCGCTTAAGATAACGATGAATATTTTCATGCCATTTCCTCCCTGAAACGGTTCAAACGATAAAATATGTCCTTACTTTCCTGGCCAATTTTGTTTTTCAGCGCCAGAGCTTCCGGTGAAGAATGGGCCAAATCTAGAAAACAACGGGGGAACGTCATATGAAGATCGTAGGCCTCTTCCCCGACCATCTTCAGACATTGCCTATAATTCATGTTCTTGCCAGCGGTTTCTGGATCTCGATAGGTTTTCCAGCGCTCCATGGCCCCTTTATTCAACCTGAATAATTCTGCCACCTTGTCGTGGCCGCTTTGCAAATACAGCAGCTCACGATGGCTAATCTGGTTGAGTATCCCTTCTTCCACTTCCATATCCATGGGTTCTTGGGATATGCCATCGAATGCGCCAGCTTCTTTCCGGCCCATACGGGTTAGTTGTTTGATGAGCAATGCGACCAATTCCTTGTCGATGCGAACAAACTCATGCAGCTCGTCGATCATGATTCGGCAGGGGTTTGAGCTAGCAAATGCCAATTGCTTAAAGCGAAGAGAAATGAAAACCAATAGAAACTTAGCCAGCTCTTGATCATTCATCAGCGGTTTAAAATCTACGCCCACAATACCGCCGCTAAAATCTAAAGAATCCGCTTTTGCAAAGCGGCTTCCAGATGTGGTGGAAAGGAAGGAATGCAGATTGTCCACCATAGCCTGACAGGCTTCTTTCTGTGCCCCGGTAAATTCTCCTATCATATCGTTGCCAAGATTATGGTAGGCGGCCAGTGTGGGGCCAGAATCTGTATGCTCACCATAACAATACAAGACCTGAAGCAATTGTTCGGCTACTGACTTTATGTGGGTTCTAATCTTGCGTTCTTTTTCACTGCATAAAAGAGGCATTAAGGCTTCAATGGTGGGGGCCACCACATCGGCATCCAAAGGCATTTCCGCTTCAGCGTTGGCCAAATCCCAAGTAGGAAATGGCGAGATTACGGTTTTGTTGGGGTCTAAGTGGTGATATGCACCGCCAAAACCTTCCACGACCCATTTGTAGGATGGGCCCACTTCAGCAATGTAAAAATCCACTCCAAGCGGGTAGAGCTCAAGAATTTGAGCGACCTTGGCCACGCCTTTTCCTGATCCAGTTTTGGCACCATTGATGGAATGGTTGGGCGCGTCTTTGGGATAACCGAAAGCTACCAATTGGCATTCATCGGTTAGCCGTAACATTTGCGGATCTTCCTGGTTTCCGGTTTTGAAGCTGATCACCGGGGCCATATTGGCCACCTGCCAAACGTGATCAGAGCGCATAAACGCGGACAGATACCCTTGCCCAGGTTGAGAGATTCGCCAATACAACATGGTAATGTTGTCATCGTTATCGGAGATCACCGCGCCACTGGGGTGCAGCATTTTTTTGATGATGCGATACACACTATCCAGGTAATCTCGATCGTGATGGTAGAAGGTAAGAATGTAGCAGTTGGCGAACAGGCGCAATTTGTTGTTGGCCACAAAGGCTCTAAAATCATCATGATCTTGCTTCTTGGCTTGCTCCGCTTCGCCGCCGATGGTTCCGGCAGATTCGCGGGCTCTTTCTGATTGAGAGGCGCTTTTTCTTACTTCCATACCACTGTCCAGTGGTTTCAATATCTGTGTGGCGTGGATCTCAACGCCATAATTGCGTGCCAACTCGAAAAACCAATTACTGCCTGCATCGGGATAATCCACCAGCAATGCCACTTTCATGTAGGTGTCGCCTAACTTTAAAAAGCCTTGGTCTAAGGTAGGCTTTTTGACGAGACGTTGGTTTAATTTAAAACGCGGGTTGGTGGCGGGTATTGAGCCTTCGTATGCTCGATCTCGATGGTAGGTTTCCCAAATCAATACTTCGTATTCATCCTGGTTTAACATCATAGCACCAGGTAGATAGGTGCATAACTCCCGGCCAATATGTATTAATTCCTGTGCCTTTTTCTTGCGATCCTTAACCACAGATTTAGCGGACAACCAGGATAATAAACGGTTTGGCTTGCTCAAGGTGATCACCGTAAACACCAGATTCGACATTGCGCGCTTGCCTAGATGTTCTGCAAGCTCTTGTCGAAAATAGCGGCTAATGTCATGGGCGCGAACCGTGTGTTGCTCGCCGTATTCCAAGTATTTATCCACCAGGCTATCATCGAACTGACGTAGCAAATGATTTTCTACGTGTAAGGTAGAATCGTCCGGGATGCTGTTTAATGAGTCGTACCAACTGCCATAAACACTGTTTATGTACTCGTCCGGTTCCAGCTCGGTGGAATAGCCTTCCCAGAGGATGGCCAACGAAAGCGTGCCATCGGTGTGATCCATAACGATCGCGCTTTCCGTGTCGCTATGAAATATTGGCCCTATCCATGTGTAGAGATCGTTATAGTATTTGGTCATTATAATCCTAGCGATTTCCCCTTAAGGTCGTTTTTGCCTCTAAAGCGAGAAGGTTTTAGGCGCAACAGATCCGCCCCATAATATTGTTTCACTGCGAAGAAAGCGCCAAACCCACCCAATGGAATCAACAGCCAGCCTAGTAATGGGGATTGCAAACTCATAAAACACATCACTGAGAATGCCCACATTAACAACGCGAACACGATGCCAATCCAGGTTAATGGCGGTAGTCCTTTGTAACGGGTAGGCTCAAAGCGTTTATTGAAGGCGTACATTAAGCACCTGACATTTTGCCCATAACGGCAAAGACAATGCCACCCAACAACATGCCCAGACCTACTCCATAAAAAATCTGAGTAGTGCTTTCTTTGGCTTCATCCCACTTCCCGGTTAAAGCCAGAAACCCCGGTTTGATGCTGAATAGGGCTACGGTGACAACAAAGGCCGCTAGCACCCATATATAAATTTCGTTGCCTGCTTCGTTAAGCACGGTGCTATTCACGTCTTTAATAAATGGTGGTTTTTGGTAGGTCACTTCCGCAACTGCTGGCATTACGGTTAAGCCGAGTATTATGGCGTTGGTTTTGTTCAGTGCATTTTTCATTGATTGTTGTCCCTTTCGATTAATGTTTTGCCGCCTTCCGGCTGGCTTGGTAACTACTGTTGGTAAACCAGTTATTGACGCTAATGGCTGTTTGACCGAGCCCGAACCATAGCCACGCCATAAGTAAACTGGCATTAATGGCAATGGGTAGGAACAAGATAAACTCATCAAACCAATTGGCGGTCATGAAATTTTCAACATAAAGCGCGGCCTTATCAGCGGGTAGCCAAGACGCTAACCAATTAATAGCGGCCTGACGCATTGGCCCACCGCCATAAAGCTTGCCTTCAATCGGTACAGTGGGTAGAACACCGATCAGGAACGGTGGTAGCGATCCTAAAAATAATATTGGGTATAAATTCCACCAGGTCTTCATAAAAAGCTCACCTCATCCTTGCGCTTTTTCTTGTTCGATTTGCTTGGGCTGACAGATTCTTCCGCCACTTTCTTTTTCAAATCCCTGAGGCGTTCTTTGTTCATAAAATCACGCCACAGGTGTAGGCCGGGTTGGTCGTCGTTATTGTGTACGTTGATTACCGGCCAGGATACGTCGTTGGCCCCGGTGAAATCGGGTAAAGGAAAACGGGCTTTATATCGCTTGTTGGCCACTTTGCCTTTCTCGCCGGTGATCAAACAATTAATGTACGCTTCACCCGCATTCATATTACGTAGTCCGTCACTGCGTACTCTTGGTTTTTCTATGGTGGTGAGATTGTTGCCTTCGTATTGTGTGCTGTCGGTGCGAGCGAGCTCGTGGGTGTCGAATTTGCCGAACTGGTTAGCGGCCCACTCCGCAGAGTCTTCACCATTAATCCGTAAAATCACCAGGCCACCAATGTTGTCGGTGATTTCTGTGGTGAACACCCTTCCCCCTTCAACCCGGTCGGTTTGGCCTCGGGATTGGAATAAAAAACTCACCGGCATTTTAGCGCTACGGCATCGGGCGGTAATCGGGCCAAAGTTATCGTAAAAGAATGAGCCCCAATCGTCGTAGATTTGTGGCCAGGGTGTACGATTGGTTTCATACAGTTGGCGCTGCTTGGCAATTTCTCCAATTTCTTCCGTTAACATGGTCGCCACGTCGCGGGCCAATTGACTATCGGGAAGATGCAGGTAAATTTTCTGGCCCTGTTTTGAGGCCTCCATTAAATCCAAGGTGGGTGCATAAGCGTTTAGACGTTCACCAATTCTGCCCCCTACGAATAGATCCATACGATTCAATAGCCCGTTGATTTGATCTTTACGGTCTTTCTCTTCAATCGCTAAATACAAACGGGCGCTTTCGATAATGGACGGTTTGACGCCTTGTTGTTGGGCCAGGTTCATCACATACATTGCGGCATCGTCACGCAATAGAAATACATAGAGATCGGTTAGCGCGGTAGGCATATCCAGTGCTTTTAGAAGGGGTACAATTTTACGTAACGTGGAACGTTGCGCATTGCCGTAATATTCGGAGTCATCGGAAATCATGGCCCGTGTAATCCGATCAATCACGTTTTCTGTTTCACCTGAAAATACATTGGTTGTGTCGGAATTTTCCAGTTCAGATGAAAAGAACCGATCTGGCTCAGCACCGCAAGCAACGGTTTGTTGGTAAATTTCCAAGTCGCCCTTACCGTCCCAATAACACCAGCCGCCCTTTCGTTCGGTGCAAAGGTATTGTAGACATCCTATGGCGGCTATGGATTTTCCAGACTTCGGTCCACCAATAAACAGTAAGCCCAAGTTCAGAGCTTCGTCTTCCAATACCACGTTAACTTTTTTGGGACGATCGGGGTTTTCAATGTCCAGGCCTTCACCCAATTCCCAGCCCTCAGCTTTAATGACCTTTTCGAGTTTGCTGCTTGAATGAGTGAGGTAGAGAAATAGTCCTGCCAACACCAAACCCGATAATCCCCACCAGGATACATACAGCGTGACAATAACGGTATTCACCAACATGACCAGGGCTGTAACGAAATACATGACCGCTAGCATTAGATGCCCTCCCATATTGCAGGGATGGTTCTCACCACAATGGGCATGTGCTGAAACTCCAACAATTGGCTAACGAAGCCCTGGTGGAGTTCGGCGTGATGCGGGTCGGTGGTGTACACCATCACCATATCCACTACATCCTTCCACGCTAATACCAAGTGACCGGAGGCGTAACTTTTTTCTTTATCGTGTAATCGTGTTAGCGATTTTAGAATGCGTTCCGGGGCCATTAGATAATCATCGATGATCACCAGTGCGCGTTGATTTTTTCCTTCATGCCGGTAGTTCAATAGGTGTTCCCCCACAGAAGGAAACAATCCCATTGACCAACATTGTTTGCGATCTACAAACGTGGCCGACGCATTGCGCTCTTGCATATTGATTTCAATGGCGTTGCGTAAGATGCGTTGGTGAATGGCGTTGGCAGACATCCAATGTCGAGGCTTCGGTTTGCCGGTGATGGTACTGCCATGGGAGGACAAGCGGTAAACGTAAGGGCGTAATTCTTTGTGTGGCTCCAGAAATCGCGCTTCACACAAATCATTTATGGCGGGTCGAATGGTGTTAAGTGAGCGCCCAGTGTATTGCGCTATTTGTTGTTGGGTGGCAAAGGTCACTCTGGCTACGGTATCCAATACGGCGCGGTGATGTGCATTGAGCGCGCTTAATTTTGGCCCCTTGTTGCTCTCACGTTTTCGCTTGGCTTTTAATGGTTGTGCAACTGGGAGCTCACCAGCAGCCACTTGATCTTGAACATCGCTGGGTAATTTTAATAGAGCGATGTAACGTGAAATGGAAGATGGCGACATACCCTTTTTTTTCGCCACTTCGGCAACGGTGCCGTATTGTTGTTTGAGTTCCGCCAATTCCCTGGCAATCATAATGGGGTTCCTATTCATGCGAATGTATAAACCTGAGCGTCATCCACCCTTGCGCTCGCCTTACTGGGTTGTCCCCAAACCTGCTTAAAACCGGCCCAGGCACTTTGTTTATTTTCAATTTGGCTTTTGTTGTAGTGGCCGGAATCAGCTTCCACTACGATCACTTCTCCATTGCGCACAAACATAGCATCGGGTAAGCACGCTTCCCTTCCCTTCAGTGTTTTGCCGGGCACGTTGAACAACTCACGTTGATCACTGGAGAATTTCGCTTCTAAGGTGAAGCTTTCTGGTCGGCCTTCCGCAAAATAAATCTTTGAGGTAATCACTTCATGCAATGCATTCCGCTTGCGGTGATATACCGGTCTATGTCCACCAAACAATGTGGCGATACGTTCGGTTTTAAACTGGTAGGCCTTGAATCGACCACGGCCAGGTTGCACAACGGTTTTTGATTCCAGCAGCCCGGCTTCACACAAACGATCCAGGCGAGAGGATGCACCGGTTCGACGATCTTTGTAATGCGTCGCCTGTGCATCTTTTTCATCAATGATGCCCACCTTGGCCAAGTCGCTTAAAAAAGAACGGTCTTCCTTGCTCAATTTCAGTTTGTCGTCGGTTAGGTATTTTTTAAGTGTATTGAAGCGTACATTACGCATGAATTACTTAGCCTTCTCCTTGAGTGCCTGTAACTCTGGACTGTTCAACAACGCCAGCACTTCCTTGCGCGTTGGGTTTTCCGGAATAGCCCAATCGATACCGGCTTGGCTTGCCGCCCAGCCTAATACTTGCAATACATCGTTTAACGTATCGGATGACACGCTGATCGAGGATTGGGTTTTCTGATGTTTTTTTGCCGGTGTTTTTTTTGCTTTTGGTTTTTCTTCTGGTTTGTCTGTAACTTCGGGTTGCGTGACTTCTTTTTTTCGTAGTTCTTGTTGTTCGAATGCTTTAGCAATGGACAGTTCATCATTGGCTACAGCTGCTTGCAGGTCTTTATCGCATTCTAATAATTTAAGTGCTTTGTTTACTTTGACGCGACCACTGTTCGCATTCCGAAAACCACACCATTCTACGGCGTCTGCCTGTGTGGCTTTAGGGTGTTCTTTAAAAAATTGAACCAAGGCTTGGGCCAATTCCGCATAAGTTAAATCACTGCGCAGTACGTTTTCTTTCACCTGCTTTTGTGTCTTTTTCAGTGCGGCAGGTACGTTGCTCTTTATAGTGGCGCGAATAATGGTAAATGCGGTGGGATCAGTAATGCCCAATGCTTCTTTATTTTCGCGCCCAAATAAAACTGCGCGTAAACGGTTCTCTCCCGCCTCCAACAAATAGCGACCATTACCACGAGCGTATAGCGTTACCGGTTGTTCAGGTTGAAATGGCGCTTCATCGTTGGCGATAAAATCCAAACATAGGTCTCGAATATAATCTTGATCGAATTTTTTTCGAACTTGTGTTTCCACGTCGATTAAATCCACATCGACAAACTGAACACTTTTATCCACGTTAGCCAGCTGGCTTTGCTCACGCATGATTTCGGCACTGGATTGGGAGCGTGGTGGCGGGGTTGCTCGCTTGGGTTCTTCTTCAACGTCATTTGTTGCGCGCGGTGGTGGTGTTGCTCGTTTAGGTGCTTGTCCTTCTTCTTTCTGCTTAGGCGCTTGTGAGTGGGTAACGTCATCTTTCCCAGGTAATTTTTTATCGCGCTTTAAGCGATCCAATAGCGTTGGTGTGCTCACTGTTTTAACTCCTTAAACAGTTCATCGAACAACTTTTCGTATTCCTGTGACACCTTGTGCTCAGGCATTAATGTGACGATCGGTCGACAGTGTTTTTCTGACTGTTGAATGTCGGTTGCCTTGGAGATGTAAAAATCTTTCTTGTGGGCATCGTGTAACACCTCTGCCACTTCTTGATCTTGTTCCGTGTGGATGCGGGTTTGGGGTTCAGCCCGGCAAAAGAAATGGCCCCTAAGTTTAACCGGTGAACTGCCTAGGGATTCACGGAACTCGTTTATGCTACTGCTCATTTCCAACACGTCGATCAAGCAGCGGGTTGAACCGGGGGATGCCAGATTGGAAATACAATAGTCACCGGTTACGTTCATCACGGAGGCTACAATGTGCCCCATGAATCCGGGGGTATCGAAAATGATAATGTCGTAATCCAGATCCTTATCGGCATTAAATACACGTAGCAGCAAACTATCCCCATTGGGAACCGTAGGAATGAATTGTTCCAATTTCATTAAATCGGAACCGGCGGGAATGATGTCGAAACCAGCCCCAGTATCGATGGTTAGCAACGATGGTGGCACCTTCTCCAGAAACATCCGGGTAGCGGCGTAATCTTCGAGTATGAAGTTGTGCTCAATGGCCAATTCATCAATGCCTAGACTGGTGGTGCAACTGCCTTGCGGATCTAAGTCGATGAGTAGAGTTTTGTAGCCTCGCTTCCCTGCTACTGCTGCCAGGTTCACGGCTGAAGTGCTTTTGGCAACTCCGCCCTTCCTATTGATCAAACCAGTTTTAATCATTTGTGAAACCCTTTTTAGTCTTTTTCCTTTATAAACAACGATGTAACAAAGTTACATCTACGATGAATGTAATCCTCTTCCCATTCTCTAGTGTATAATATTATACACGCGATTTAAAAACAACTTCCCAAAAAGCACGCCTTCGGCCCCATTGTATGGGGTGCTACAGGAACCTCAAGGCTTCGCCCCGCTTCGCGGTTGAGGTTCGCACTTATAGCGCCTTATATGATTGCATTATATTGGTAAATATTCTTTTTCTACAATAGGTTGCAATCATATTTAGACCACTGTCATCGCAGGATCAACGGCATTTTCTAGAGTCTCTACCCAGCTAAAGCTGCGTGATCCTCTACGAAGCCTGCGTTGTTTTGTTGCTATTAGCTCTGCGAGCTAACCGGCCCCTTGGGCCTTACGCACAAAACAACCGTTGATCTGCGATGCGGATCGTGCCACCCCATTGAGGGGTTGCCCTGATCCCGCTACTGCGCTTGCGCTCCGTAGCTGTTGGGTTGGCACCGTCTCAAGTGGCTACACTACGTTCCGCCACGCCTTCGGCTTGAGACCGTGCCAACCCAAGGCCACCACGTTGGTGGCCCAAGGCGCTCGCAAGCGAGGCGCTTTTTTATCGCTAAGCTTCGCTTAGCTCTTGGGGCGCACATGCTACCGCAAGTGCGCCGGTGCCACCGGCAGTTCAGAAGGTTTTTTCATGGGAACCGAAGTTAATCTCGTCGGTGCATTGCTTAGTAAAGTTCAGCTATCTGCCCATTGTTTGAAAGGTATAGCGCAGTTGGATAATTTGGATCTAAGTCAGTCAATCCTATGGGAGGCGAACCTTGGCGATGTGAGTTTGAAGGAGGCAGGTCATAAAGGTGAATTACTTGGAGTTAGACACCTCTCTTGCTCCCAGCTGATGAAAGCTAAAAATTGGGAACGTGCTAAAACAGACTTGAAGTGCGAAAAGATTGATTCTGATTAGCTATGTTTAGGGTGGCTTTGGTGCGTTGACTTGGTACCCTACCTCATATTTCGATGTTCTGTATTTACTAGGTGTGTTGATTTTGGATTCTTCTGTGAGTGAGTTTAGAAAGCGGGCATTGGCGCAGCGTTATGCGTTGCTGCGCTCTTTGTCTTTTTTTGGGCGCCAGTCTGGCCAAGGGCCTGCTGCGGTGGCCTATGAGTTAACGCAGATTGCTAAGCAGTGTGGTTTTGTTGGGGATCGAAAGCCGGTGTCGGGCGCAGTATTGGATGGTTGGATTCGAGAGAAGAATCCGCCAGCATGGGCGGTTAAGGCGGCGGTGGTGATGCTGTTTGAGGTGCCGGAGTTTTCACCCAGTGAGGATGAGATGGCGGCCATTGGCTTGGTGTTGGCGGAGTTGTTTCCGGATGATTCGTTGGCGGATTTAACGGGTCAGGTGCCAGAGTTTCTTTCGCATTTGGATTGGGGGCCGGTGTTGGAGTTGGCTTGTTCGGCCCGTAAGCGGCGCGTTGCTGATTAGGTTTTTTTGGATTATTGGATGTAACTTTATTACATCGTTGTTTTCTATGGGGTTTTTGTTTTTATGAGCAGTCAGGAAGACGATCAGCAGCGGATTCAGACGTTGGAAAATGAGGTGGCGGAGCTACGGCGGGAGTTGCTGGAACAGGAGCACCGCCCTGCCCTCGCCGCCTGGAAATGGTTGCGCGCCAGGTCGTCGAAAGAGCATGCTCATGAGGGTGAGCCATCAGGGCGTGCTCTGTCCTGGAGTGTGTTGAATTTCTTTTTAAGCTTTCGCGTGGTGGTGATCGGTGGCGGTGTGTTTATTGGTTATGTCACGCTGTTGTTGATGTATCAAAGTAACTTGATTTCGGCCAAGCAAAATCACCATATGCAGCAACAGATTTATATCCAGGCGCAGTCTGAGCGGCGGCGTTTGTTGGCGGAAATCAAAGAGAAGTTGTATGAGCCGAGTGCGGCTTCGGTTGAGGCGGTGGCTCAGTATGAGCGTTGTAGAAAAAGTGAGAAAGAACAGTCTTCGTGCGTCAAAGCGGTACTGGAGCCTGCTTTTAATCGTCAAACACGGTCTGAGTTCTTGAAAACCTATGTGGATATTCAGCGTACTCCACTGGAGCAGCCGGTTTTGCCTAAAATTCCTACTTTGTTTGGACTGTTGGGTGAGTTGTGGGATTCGTTATCGGGTATGGAGCAAGTTGTAGAGCTTGGGCCTAGCGAGGTGACTCCAGTGTGTTCCGCTGGGGCTCAGCTGGATTTATCGAATGCATTTTTGCAAGGGGTAAAGTTGGTGGGTGGTTGTCTGAGGAATGTGAATTTTACTGGGGCGAATTTAAGTCAGGCGGACTTTCGTGGTTCTGATTTGCGAGGATCGGACTTTACGGGTACCCAGCTATTCGGTGCGAAGATGAATAAAGGCGATTTCCGAGGGGCGGTGTTTGATCGTGCTTCTATGAGATGGGCTTCTTTTAGAGAAGCGAATCTGCGGAATGTGAGCATGATTCGGACGGTGGCGGCTAACGCGGATTTTTCTCGGTCGGATTTGTCAGGTGCCAATGGTGAGGATGGCGATTTTGATGTGACCTCTTTCAGCGGTGCCGTCCTGAAAGACAGCCGTTGGATGTACGCCATCGCACGAAATGCAATATTTTCCTATGCCGATATCAGCAATGCGAATTTTTCATGGATGGATCTAACGGGTGCGCTATTTCATTCAACTAACTTTAAGGGGGCGATCATTGTGGGGGCGCTGTTTGGGGAAATCGAGGATTGGCCGTCAGTATTGGATACTGAGACTTGGCCAATCACTGAAGCGGATATTTTAGCCTTGGAAGAGTTGGCAAAGAGTGCAGTCAAAGAAAATCAGGGGAATCTGGATTGGGAAAGAGCTAAAGCATCCGCTCGGTTGGATGCTATAGAGCAAGCCTATGATCTGGATTCAGCCTTAAAGAATTCACCGGAAACTCAACGTTTATCGTGCGAACAGCTTAATGCTGCTGTGGGAGGTGATGAAGCTTTCGTGGACTTTGATGCGGAGTGTGATGGGTAGAGTGTAACTTTGTTACATCGTTGTTTATAAAGGAATTAATGATCATTTTTTGGTGTTGTTTGGCCCTTCGGGCTCGCACGCCAGCGTGCGCCCAGCTCATATTTCCCTAAGTTCGCTCAGGGCGCTGCCCTTCCCTCTCTAAGTGAAACTCAAACCTACGGTTTTCGCCTTCGGTATGAAGCTGGCTTGGTTCGTGGCTTTTCGGGTCGTAATTTGAGGTATGATGGTTTGTGGTTGGGGTCGTTATCCATTGTGCTAATTGCCTATCATCGGCCTGCAAAGAACGCAGGCCGTGACCCCGATTAGATCGCCTCTCCCACTTAACCTCCGCTTCGCTCCGGCCCAAGTAGTCGACGCTCAGACGGGGCGCGTGTGCGCGTAGGCTCAGTTTGTTCGGTGGTTGCTGGGAGATTGTTAAAACCCGGTTGATCATAACAAAGGGGCGCTGTAAGTGGGTGTTTCTTAATCAAGGTTGCGCGCCCGGCGGCGCTCCACAACGTGCGTTTAATCGTTTTTTTTCTTGTTTTTATATGCGTCTGTGGTTGACGCTATCTGGGTGATGTGAGATAATGCTTTTGTGGTTGGGGGATACCGGCCACGAAATTTAACCAGGGCCTTTGCCCATTTTTCCAAGAGGAAATGATCATGGATATATTCTGCGAAAACTTTGCAAAACTGGTTCAACTGGGTGTTCTTAAGGAGCAGGGTGAACGCTGCTTCGAATATGGCAAAAGTGTTTCCGGTGGCTATATGGATTGGGTGGTGGAATTCAATGGTGGGGAGGTGCCACATGAGAAAGGGTATGTGTTGTCGTTGACGCATTATTTCGAGCAGAACGGCGATTTGTGCAAAGACCCTGATATGACCATTGCGGTGTACCCTGAGTTGAAAGCGGTGGAGGCGTTGACGTTTCAACAAGATTTGCCGCCTCGTTATTGCGAGGTGTACCCAGAACCGGGGCGAGTTTTCGTGGGCTTGAAAAAAGAGCTGAACAGTTTTTTGAATTTCTGGTTGCTTAACCTGGTAGACCAGGGCCATGGCAATTGGATTAAAACCAAAGACGAACTTTAAGTTTACCCAGGCGGGTTTGATGCTCGCCTGATTACCAACGGGCCTTTGCCCACACTTCCAAGAGGAAACAACGATGAACGATAAAACTTACTTCAATACTAAAACACGCGGCTTGGCTTTTTTGAATGGTGTAACCGAGCAACAACAGGATCAGGGTAAAGCGTTTTGCAAGGTGAGGCTGGCGGCCATGATCGGAGCGGGTGATAATGTGAGTTATGAGCCGTTGCGCCTATGGGTTAGGGGTGAGGTGGCTAAAGGTGTGATTGATCGGCTTAAGCCGCATTTGAATGATGGCAATAAAGTTACCGTGGCTTTTGTGGCGGCGGATTGTCGCGCTAAGGCTTTTATCCCAGAAACGGGCAACAAAGCTGGGCAGGCCGTGACGTATCAGGAAGGCTCTTTGGTGTTCATTAGCAGTGCCAGGGTAAACGGTGAAGAGGTTTACCGGGCTCCCGATCGGGAGGGCGAGTCAGCTTAACTTTGAGGTTGTGGTGGCTTTCTTAAAGTGGAAGCCACCACAGTGATGTAACTTTATTACATCGTTGTTTTTTTTATAGAATTACTCTATTTTTACCTTCTTTATTGGTGTCAGTGGTTGACGCTATCTGGGTGGTGTGAGATAATGCTTTTGTGGTTGGGGGATACCGGCCACGAAATTTAACCAGGGCCTTTGCCCATTTTTCCAAGAGGAAAACCCTATGAATCATCATGATGCCGCAAAGATTTTGAATTTGTCAGGTGACATTACTCCAGAAGCTGTTAAATGCGCTTATCGCCAAGCTTGTAAGAAATACCATCCAGACCGTAACCCCGCAGGTGAGGAAATGATGAAAGCGGTGAATGCCGCTTATGCGGTGCTGAAAGATTTTACTGGCCAAGCTAATACTGAATCTACAGAAGACTATGGCAACGGTTTGAATGAAGCTATTGGTTTTGCGTTGGATCTGGCTGGTGTGGTGGTGGAAGTTTGCGGAGCCTGGGTGTGGTTGTCTGGTGAAACCAAGCAGCATCGAGAGGCCTTGAACAACAGCAAGAAACACTTACCCGATGGCAACGGTTTCCGGTGGGCACCGAAAAAGAAGATGTGGTACTACCGGCCTGCGGATTGGACAAGCCGAGGGCGTGGTGCTTGGAGCATGGACGATATTCGCGCTGAGCATGGCAGTACCACCGTTAAAAACCAGAAAAAGAAAATTGCAGCGGCCTAGGAGGTGAAGGGAGGCTTGCCCTCCCTTTTGAATAAGTATGGATGATGAAAATTTGCTGTTTAATGTGGTGCCAGAGGTCGCAAAATATTTGCATGGGTGGCGCTGTGATTTCAGAGACCATCGGCCAAAGTTGTTAGGGCCAGAAGGGGCCTATATCATCACGAGACTGGAGAAGGGGGGGCGTATTCATTTTTATGCACCTTCACCAAGAGGGCCAGACGATCGTTACCACAGTTGGCAGGCGTGGGGGATCTCCCGTGAAGCATGGTCAAACCACAGTGTTAATTGCAGTGCGGATCGAAAGCCGCGCCAGATCGCACAGGATTTGTCGCGCCGGTTGTTGGCTAAGGTGGAGATCTATTGGCCGCTGGCAATGGAAAGAAAGCGTGAAGAATTGGCAAAGCTGGAAATTTTGCAGCATGTGACCAACTTGTTTTTAAAGGTGCTGGATGGAGCGAACATTCTTACTTGGAACAGCTGTCATCATCGAAAAAATATCGGATTTGACGGTGGGAGCTGTGAGGTACAAGTTTTAAACAGCAAGGCAAGCTTCAAATTTAATGACTTGTCTTATAGTGAGGCTTTAAAAATAGCGGTGTTTTATCAGCAATTAAAAAACGAGAAAAATGGTAACCACGTTAATCATAAAGAGGCGGATTAATCCGCCTCGATCATTTACGGAACAGTAACGAATGGCAAAGCGGAAACAGGTCGAACGCGAGCACGTAGCGTTTTTAAAAACGTATTTTTCTAAGAAGTTGGTGGAAGGGGATATTGGCGGGCTTTTGAATGATGATGATTCAGAGCTGGCCACAAAAGAATTGAAAGCCGCTTTGCAGAATGAAGATATTGTTGCGCTGAACACCTGGTTTAACACCCATTTATCAACCGTGGGGCGCAAGACCATTTGGACTGCTTTTCGAAATGTGGGGTATCGGGAGCGTAACCCAAGATCCAATCAGGAGCTCCGTAAAAGCCTTGTGGACGAGGTAATGTCTTGGGCGGAAGATCAGGGCATCGATAACTTAAACGATGCTGTGCAGGCCCTACTGGAGGCACAGCAGTAATCAAAGCAACGGGCCTTTGCCCATTTTTCCAAGAGGAAATGATCATGAACAGTAAAGTACGAACCCAATACACCCTGATTCCCGGTAGTACTTATCGGATTCAATACGAAGGTGAAGAAAAGGATTTGGTCTTTGATGGGCGGCTGAACAGCCTGGGGGTTGGCATGCTGCAATGGCATGACGATAGCACAGGCAGGCCGTTCTTAAACCGAATCGACGATCAAGCTTTTGTTGTTATTCAATCACTCGCTTAAACGGCCCTTTGGCCATCTATCCAAGAGGATAAACATCATGCAAGGGAATACCGAAAATACGATTTTTGAACATTTAAGTGCGTTAGTGGGCCGTTTCGATCAGCCCAGTATTCAGCGTAAATCCGTGGAAGTGGCACCGGGCATTGAGTTGCGCTTTAGCGTGTTGGAACGCAGTTCATTCCGTGTTCTGGTGTTGATGGAAACCCTGGAAGAAAAAGTGTGCGTGTTTGCCAGTCGCATTGCGGTTTTTAAGGGCTTTGCGCGAGGGGTTACCCTGGAGCAGTTCGGGGAAGTCATTAAGCGAGGCGATAGCCATACCGTGGAAGGGTGGACCGCGTATATGGAGATCAACGCTTTCTTATCGGATTGGTTGAATGAGTGTTGCCAAAGTGCTCGTATTGAAGCCCTAAAGGCGAAAGCCGCTTTAAGGGTGGCTTAGAAGGGAGACAGGCTAACGTGACCGGCGTTAAGCCGGTCACGTTTTCAGCATGTTATGTGAGAAAGCTGAGTATTCCAGCTACCATTGAGAGTGTAATTACAATCTCAAGACGGTAACCTTTGACGATCAAAACGATCTTCATGGAAAGGCTCCTATTTGGACGAGCCTAATAAATACGGTCTGTGCGTTGCCTTTCCGGGTGAGTGTTGAATTTTGCTACGCTCTTCCCGGAATTTGATGGTAGCCGGGTTTAGACTACGTTTACTCGCATTGACGCTTAGACGATTTATTAAGCCGTTAATGTTCGGTGGATTATCCGATCCACCACCCTAAAAGCTGATGAGCTGCAACTCATTGGCTTTTTTCATTTTTGCAGCAGAGTTAAACGGTTAGGCCTGTGCTCTGTTGACTTTCCATACTCTAGATCAGCGGAATAAAAACGCTTGTGGGCCAGTTCACAGGAAGTAAATAGGGGAATTAATCTTCAATAATTGTGTGGAAACAATCACAAAAATATTGAGAATCTCATCTCTCTTTGGCCTTTTTTGATGCAGTGGAACATTTTTATGAGCTGCAGTTGAAAGAGATATTGGATTGATTGGCTTTTGTGAATATTTCCTTTACTCAATCGGTGTGTTTGCGTTAAGGGTTAAACCATCGCTTTTGAAAAAACGCTCTTTTATTCGGGGTAAAAAATGGAACTGGAATCCTTTGTAGAGATTGCGCCGTATTTAAAAAATCCATTGGTGTTGGTGGGATTTGTTTTACTGCTGTTTTTTGGTGTGCATCGCAGCTTGATCAAGTCTGGCATTTTGCCGCCGGTGGTTAAAAAAGACAGCGCAACAATCGTACAGCAATTGTTGCGCTACGGCTTTTGGATTGCAGTGTTGATCATTGTAGCGGGTGTGGTACTGCAATACGTTCAACATCAACCGGAAACGGTGCAAGAGGTAGAAGCTGGCGGCGCGGCTGTGGATGTAGATGGGAACCACAACACCGTCATCATCAATAACACACAGATTTCTCCCGAAGTATTAAATAGTTTGCGTGAGCAAGGCATTACCCAAGGCGCAATCAACAGTTTTTTCGCCACATTGGAACGGGAACAGGTACCGCCGGAAAAGCTCTCTGAAGCCTTACAAGAGATTGCAAAACGTCACTTAGCCTTAAGGCAACAAGTGGCCACGTTAAGGGCACAGGAAAGTAAAAATTCAATATTGTTAGCTCAAGCGGAATTAGCCCTCGATGAGGGTGACTATGAAAAAGCTGAACAGTTGATTTTGGTTTACGACGAAGCCGAAGCCAAAGCTGAAGCTAATGTCTTGGAAAAATTAACCCTACGTCGATTAAACCGAGCTGCGGCCCAAGCATTATTGGGGGAATCGGCCTTGGCTCAGTTTCAACATCAGAAAGCGGCGATGCACTTTGAGCAAGCAGTGCAGTTGGTGCCTGAAGGTCAAGCCGACCAAAAGGCGGTGTATCAATTGCAATGGGCGGATGCTTTGAGCGATTGGGGAGACTACAAGGGCCAAAACGCAGCATTGGAAAAAGCCATTGGCGTTTATCGGAATGTATTGCCGCATTACACACGAGCGAGAGAACCGCTGCAGTGGGCTGGGACACAGAATAATTTGGGGATTGCGCTGTCGAATTTGGGCATGCGAGAGTCGGGAACGGCGCGTTTGGAAGAAGCGGTGGCGGTCTATCGTTTGGCGCTGCAGGAGTGGACTCGGGAACGGGTGCCGCTGGATTGGGCGAGGACTCAGAATAATTTGGGGAATGCGTTGAATGCGTTGGGCATGCGAGAGTCGGGAACGGC
>JBFKSL010000005.1:0-27753 GCA_041626995.1 Ketobacter sp.
AATTCCACGTTAGTATGTTGGGTTACACCTGCACCTACGCGCAACCAGTTGTATTCCATGAAGCCAATCAGTTCTAGCGGTATACGGGTGAAGCTGGCATCGCCATTTTCTGCAAATAGGCCTTCGTAAAAGTAACCGACGTCAGCTTGTACACCGTAATTCACGCCATCTGCTGCTCCGTGACGATAAAAGAACCCCCCATAGACATGCATGAATTCACCGGCTTTCAGGCTTTCAGTGCCTTCATCGTCGTCATAATACTCCACATCAAAACTGGCAACTTTATCGCCACCAAATGTGAATCCGCCTCCGACTAAGAACCCAAACTCATTTTCAGCATAACTTGCACAGGAAAAACAAACAGCCAGCGCTGCTACCAGTAGCTTTTTCATCGTATATCCCCGAACTTTAAAATTAATAAGCACCAAAAAGGCACAAAGAAAGGGTGCCTTTTCAATGCTGGCTAATGCTAGGGATTTCATGGGAAGGGGTCAATTGCGTTACTGTAACCTAAGGTTTTTTTAACCCAATTGGACTAACTCAGAACAGAGTTCATCCGCAGTGGCATTACGTACGTTGCGAATTTCTGCATTAAGATGCAGTTGTTTGCCGGCAAAGGCATGGTTGCCGTCCACAGTGATATGGGTATCACCGATTGCCACTACTCGAACTGGGACGGGGCCATCCGCTGTTTCTGCCTGAATTTCCATGCCAATTTCCGGCTCTTGCTGGCCTTCAAAAATGGATTTTGGCACCTGTTGCAGCAGCTCTTCGTCACGCAGGCCGAAACCTTGCTCTGGAGGAATGATCGCTTCCACCTGTTCACCAATACATTTACCGGCTAACGCAGCTTCGATACCGCTGGGTAAGTGATTGTGCCCATGTACATAGAGCATGGGCAGCATACCGCGAGTTGTGTCTAGCTGGTTTCCTTCTTCATCCGTTAAGGTGAAGTGAAAGGCCACCAGCTTGTTTTTCGTAATGCGTTCCATCAACTCAATATTAATAGGTCAGGCTGGAGAAGTGGTCGGCGCAATGGAAAGCGTTAGCCCACTCCCACTCTTCATAGGTGAGGCTGCCATAGGCGAAGTGAGGGAACAATTCACCAGAGAAGTTTTGAAAATCGCTAATGGCATTACGTAAGCGTTGGAAAGCGGGTTCCAATGGGCCGTCGTCGGCAATTTCCGGGCCTGGCACGGGTGCGGTTAAATCGTGGCTCATATAGCCTTGCGCAACAAAGGCAGCGAAGGCAGCGTATTGCACAGCTTGCTGCGCTGGTGGATCGTATTCCGGAAATCCATGCATGGCGCCTTCCATGGTTTTGGCCAAGTGGTTAAGCACTTTATAAAGTGACCATTCCTGCTGCATTTCCAATGTGTCCAGATTGTTTTCAATCAAGGCCAGTTCAACCAAAGCGTCGTTCAAAGTAGTAAAGCGCAAGCCTCTGCCGTTGTTGCTGCAACCACTTAATGAGCCCAATGTGGCCGCCACTGCCACCCCTGCGCTCAGTCGTAAAAAAGATTTTCGGGAAAGGGTTGCTGGTGCTTTGTTTTCACCTAATCTGTTGTTTTTATTACTCATTGCCACTCTCTACTGTTGGTCTGAATGATTAACCGCTACCATTAAAAGGGTGTGGTAGTTCTACCACCACATGGTATGTTTGCTGGGTAATGAAATCGACCGTCCATAAGGATGGGGTGGAGACTGAGTGGAAACGAATTGGATCGCAACCTTTGCTGGCATTGGGGTTTTGGGAATGGCTTGCCAGTGGGTTGCCTGGCGGTTGAAGCTTCCCGCCATTTTATTTTTGCTCATCACCGGCATCGTTGTGGGGCCGGTGGTGGGTTGGTTAAACCCCGATGCTTTGTTTGGGGAAATGTTGTTTCCGCTGGTTTCATTATCAGTGGCGGTGATTCTGTTTGAAGGCAGCCTGACCTTAAAATTCAACGAAATTCAGGGTATGGAGTCCGTGGTGTGGCGGATTTTAACGCTGGGTTTGCTGGCCAGTTGGGTGAGTATTTCTTTGTTTACCTGGTGGTTGTTAGGTATTGATTGGCATATTGCGTTGCTGTTCGGAGCCATTGTGGTGGTAACCGGCCCGACGGTAATTGTCCCCATGTTGCGTTCGGTGCGCCCCAATACTCGAATAACCAATATTTTGCGTTGGGAAAGTATCTTAATCGATCCATTAGGAGCGTTGTTGGCCGTATTGGTGTTCAATTTTATCGTGGCGCAAAGCAGTGGTGGCAATGAATGGTTGGCGGTGATCACGTTGTTTTTCAAAATCTTTGTGATTGGAATTGCTCTGGGTTGTGGTGCCGGTTTTGTATGTGGATTATTGCTGCGCAAAGACGTTATTCCTGCTTACTTACAAAACGTGTTTATTCTTATTACGGTGTTTGCCGTATTTGCATTGTCTGACACCTTGGAGCACGAGTCTGGATTGTTAGCGGTCACCGTGATGGGTATCTGGTTGGCGAATATGCGCGATGTGGAAACCGAAAATATTCTGGACTTTAAGGAAAGCCTTAGCGTTCTGTTAATTTCCGGTTTGTTTATTTTGTTGGCGGCACGGGTGGATATTGATGGTTTGCTACAGCTAAGCTGGCAGGCGTTAACCATTTTGGCGTTTATTCACTTTGTTGCGCGGCCATTAAAAATTGTTTCTGCCACTATGGGCACATCCATAACCTGGCAGGAAAAAACTCTGATCGCTTGGATTGGGCCGCGAGGCATTATCGCTGCGGCAGTATCTGCATTGTTTGCATTGCGCTTACAGCAGGAAAATTATCCCGATGCGGATTTGTTGGTGTCGCTCACTTTTGTGGTAATTATTGGCACGGTTGTATTCCAAAGTTTAACAGCAAAACCATTGGCATCGGCCTTAGGCGTAGTGGAACCGGCGCCCCGCGGCTTTCTGATAGTTGGGGCTAACTTGGTATGCCGCACGATTGCCAAAGCCATTCAAGAAAATGGATTTGATGTGCTACTGGCGGATAGTTTTCACACCAATGTACGCCAAGCCAGGATGATGGGGTTAAAGGTGTTTCATGGTAATCCAGTTTCCCGTTTGGCGGACAAGGAATTGGATTTGATTGGGGTTGGCACTATGCTGGGCATGTCGCAAAACGACGATCTCAATGTGTTAGCGGTACAGCGTTATCAAAATGAATTCGGAAAAAAACGCGTATTTTCTTTGCCCAGCCAGGGCAGTCAGCGTAAGAGTGATCGTGAATTGGTGTCCGATGAGTTGACGGGCATAAAGCTGTTCGCGCCGGATAACACCTACAGTAAATTAGCGAGCCTGATTGCCCAGGGTGCGGAAATTCGCACCACCAATATCAGCGAGGAGTTTACCTTGTTGGATTACCAGGAAAAATACAGCAGTAACGCCATTCCTTTGTTTGTAATCAGTGATAAGAAACAGCTGGTGCCTCTGTCTGGTTGGCCAACGGAAGATCAGGCCGTGGCGGGCTCTAAAATTATGGCTTTGGTAAAAGTAGAAAAGCCTGTGGAAGTTAGTAAGTAGCGCGCCTATGTTATGTGCCGCTATGGCATAAAAATAAAATACAATGGCGCGGTTTGTCGAATCAAATCGCCGTGCTGATCGAGGGCACTAATTTGCCATTGATATTTGCTGCCTGGCAGCATGATTTCCAAAATATCATTACTAAACGTTGTATGTGTTTGGTCGCAAGCAATTAACATGCGTGCCACAAACTTACTTGATTGAATGGTTTCGTTGGCGCTCACCTGTCTTAATTGCAGTTCATATACAGTAGCATTTTCAATTGGCTGCCAGTGCAACTCTGCAGCTGCTGACAGGGTGGCAACTTCTGGTGTGGTTGTGGGTGGTGCGTCTGGTGCAACCACCTCATATTGCAAGCTGGCGCTTAACTCTGGGTTGGGGCACTGGTTTTCTGTGGCTGAAATGGGATTGGCGCTAGGCACTTGGTTATGAGTGCAAAGGCGTAATACATATCGGCCAGGTGTTTGTGTGGGCAATTTGGGGCTGAATAAATATCCGCTCTGTTGATGTTTAAGCTGCTTGGTCGCAGTGGCAAGGGGTTTATAAATTACATCGCTACCTTCTGCGCCCAGCTGCGCAATTTGCCAGGCACCGGTAAATTTACCTTCACCCGAATATTGCACCGTTAGCTGTGCTTGCAAAGGCAGGTTCTGAGGCACCTGCTTTTTAAAGCGTTGAGGCTTAAATCGCAGATCCACATTGTGAACCATTAAACCCGTGCTGCGGGAAACGGAGCCATTGGATTGTTTGTTAATGATGCGCAGCCACAGGTTGGCTTCGCTACTACTGGGGTTGTCGCCCGCGGTAGTAAATGCGCGCTTCAATACCAGTTTACTGTAACCCAGCTCATACCATTGTTTTACTTCATCGGGTGACAGGGTCAAGGTTTCTTCAAACTGAAAGGGTCCAGCGCCTTCGGCCACATTCAATTGGCTTTCAATGGTTTTCAGCAGGGTGTCGGTAGTACTGTCTTTAAGGGTGGCCTGGGCAGAAAATACACCGGTGCTATGGGCTGGGCTAGTGGATACAATCCAACGAATATGAATGGTACGCCCATCCTCGACGCTGATAGTTGCCTGCTTGGGAGCGGTGGTGGCACCCATTAACACAGCAAATGTGGATTCACTTACCAAACTGGTCAGCGCAATGGCAAACAGCAAGCAGCGTGGAAATCGAATCATAAGTCACTCCAACAACAAGCCCCAAGGGTCATAATCAACGGGATAATAAAAAGTGGGAGGCAAAGTCTACAGTAAGCAGCCAGAGGCTGAGAAGTGAATTCACGCTATTGTGAATATGTCGCCGGTTTTAGAAAGTAAGAAAATGTTGTCGTAAAACAATTTAGGGTAAAAATTAATCAAAAAGGTCTATTCCTGGTCATAATAGCCGGAGCTGCTGATACCGATGTCTTCCAGGCGAGATGCCATATCATCAAAGTCCAGATCGCTAAAGCCCACAAAATTTAGCACGTCGGTACCGATGCAGTTCCATTCGTGGTCTGTACTTTGGCCACCCAGAGTTTGGTGTAGTTTGCATACGTGTTCCGCCATTTTCAGAATGGCCAGAAGGGTTTTTTTACCGCCATCGTAGTTCATGGCGTTGTCGCCAAACACATTTTCAATGGAGTGATGTTCCGCAATCACCTCACACAGGTCTTGTGGCAGGCTCCAAGACTTGGCCACAAAATACCCCACTACGGCATGATTGGTTTTGAGCTTTTGGTTTTCTGTATCAATAACCCGCTGATTGCTCTGGTGGTATGACTCTTTGACGATATCCAGATAATTCTCATGGGCCTTAAACAATAGCGGCACACCGCAGTTGTGAAATAGCCCCAGGCAATACGCTTTATCTGGAGACTGATAACCGATATCACGGGCAATGCTGGCGGCTACAGAGGCGATGTCCATGGCGCTATCCCAAAACGATCCCAGCGCCACGATTTCCTCATCGCTCATTTCGCTTTTGATGGAAAGCCCTTCAGTAATGCGAAGAATGGATTGCAGGCCGAGCAGCTGCACTGCCTGATCTATCGAGTTGATGCGGTTTTTCAGCCCAAATAAGTCTGAGTTCACCACCTTTAGAATAGTGCCAGATAAACCCACGTCCTGACTGATCAGCTTACCAATGCGTTTGATGTCCGGGTTGGGCATGGCCTGTTCCATGTGGATGTCCACAATCACCTGGGGTTGCGGAGGAACTGTAATTCCTCGCAGAATCTTCTGAATATTGTCTTCGTCCAGTATGGGGGCCGTACTCATTACGCTATAATCGCCATCCGTTACCTATCTATTTGAGTGTAGCAGGCTTGCCCGCTTTGCTCTTTCTGTGATGAGAAATTGCCGTGTCTAATCTGGAATGCCCCCGTATCCGTTTGAAAACTAAAGAAGAACGTCGTATCAAGTCAGGCCATTTGTGGATTTATAGTAATGAGGTGGATACCAAAATTACGCCTCTGCAAAGCCTTGAGCCAGGCACTGAGGTGATTGTGGAAGAAGCTTCAGGCAAACCTTTGGGACGTGGTTATGTAAACCCCCATTCTTTGATTTGTTGTCGCCTGCTAACTCGTGAAGCGCGTAAGTCCATTAACCGAAAGTTTTTGGAGAAGCGTTTGCTGCGCGCCAAGGCACTGCGTGATCAGGTGTATGACCAGCCTTATTACCGAGCCGTGTACGGAGACAGTGATGGCTTATCTGGCCTGGTGGTGGATCGCTTTGCTGATTACCTTGTGGTGCAGCTTAACACCGCAGGCATGGATCGCTTGAAGGCGGAATTGTTGATCGCTTTGCAGAATGCATTTGCACCTAAGGCGGTGTTGTGGCGCAATGATAGCCCGTTGCGTGAACAGGAAGGGCTGCCGCTAACGGTTGAAGTGGCTTGTGGTGAGTGGCCATCCAGACTGCCGCTGGAGGAAAATGGAGTGGCCTTTGAAGTGGATGCGGAGCAGGGTCAAAAAACAGGTTGGTTTTATGATCATCGGGAGAACCGCCGCGAGTTGATGCGTTGGGTGAAAGGCAAGCGTGTGTTGGATGTGTTTTCCTATGTGGGTGGATGGGGCCTGCAAGCCATGGCGGCTGGTGCAGATTCCTTAGCGGCGGTAGATGCGTCGGAATCTGCTTTAGATCAGTTGCAAAAAAATGCGGAACAACTGGGCGTTGCTGACAAAGTGGCTTGTTATGAAGGCAATGCTTTTGATGTGTTGAATGCGTTGATTGAACAGGGTGAAAAGTTTGATGTGGTGGTGGTTGATCCACCTGCGTTTATCAAGCGAAAGAAAGATTTTAAAAATGGTTCCAACGCATATAAAAAATTAAACACACTCGCCATGCGTTTGTTGCAGAAGAACGGTTTGTTGGTTTCGGCTTCCTGTTCTATGCATATGCCGGAAGAAACCTTGTTGGATATGGTGCGCGGTATTGCCCGCCATGTGGATCGTCACCCCCAGCTTGTGTATCGTGGCAGCCAGGGGCCTGATCATCCGGTGCATGTTTCCATTCCAGAAACTCAGTATTTGAAGGCGCTGTTCTTTCGGGTGGGAGAGGCTTTGTAGCCTCCCCTAAGAATTGTTTTTATTTAAGTTTTGCAGTTTTAAGCGTGTTTTTACTGGTTTTCACCATAGTTGTTTAATCGTCATTTAACTCTAGCTGAGTATTCGCGACACTTTGTATTGTTAGTCGCCTTCTTCATATTGACGCTCTCGTTCTCAATGAGAGAAAGTCCACCAATCGATTCGCAGGGCACATAAAAGCTGATTCGACAATAACGAAAATAATAAAACGATTTTTCAGGCATGCATGTTGTATATGCCTCGTTAGGACTTTGACTATGAGTAGGAAAATTATCCGCCCAATAATGGGGTTCGGTAGCAAGCTATCGTGCCTTCCAATCATCTCTGCTTTGTTCGTTGCGAATTCTGTCAGTGCGGCGTTGATTGAAAATATGACAATCTTAAACCCGAAAGCGACAGCGTTAGGAAACGCAGTTACTGCCGATCCTCCCGGTGTGGATTCCATTCATTACAATCCCGCGGGCTTGGCACGCGTTAGTGGCCGAGAAGGTCTGCTTAAAGTTGCTTTGGTCTCGTTTACTTTTGGTGCTGAGTTTGGCAGTTACCATCCGGATGCTCAGGCAGAAATTGATAAGTGGGGGTTAGGAGAAATTGATCCGGTGGAAAACAGTTCCAGTGAAACCGATACCCCGATGCTTAAAATTCCATTTGTGGATGGTCGTGAAGAGTGGCCATCATCTGTGCTGGTGGTGCCATCGGGTGGAGCAGCGTATAAACCGCCGGGAGCAAATTATACGGTAGGTACTGCAGCGTTTGCCCCGTTTGCAGCAGGCTACAAACGCGAAGAGGATGACCCAGGAAGATTTTTAGGTAAGGAATTGGCGTTAACCAGAATCACCTATTTCTCCCCTACCATTGGCTTCAAACTGAACGATGAGTGGACGTTGGGTATGGGCATTCATTTTTCCTATATGGGCATGTCTGCACTCACCGATATTCGGCTTAACATTCTCCCGATTGGCATAATTAATACCGCTTTTAACCGAATTGGTGTTGATGCCGATTGTTTAGGTGGAGCGTTCGAGGTGTGTGACTATCCTCTTAGCCCCTTCGAAAGCTCAATGGAACTGGAAGCCGATGTGGAAACGGCATTATCTGTTTCTGGCGTGTTCGGCGCCTTGTGGGAACCTACGCCCTGGTTTACCTGGGGCTTTGTGTATCAAACACAAGCCAGTAATCACATGGAGGGTACTTATCGTTTTACCTATCCAGAAGCCTGGCAGGGTCTTTGGAGTACTTTTGCTGAAGAGTTTAGCCCTGTGCCTGCATTTTTGGGCTTCCCTAAAGGTGTGGCAGAGCAGAGTGGTGACGTAAAAATCGATCTGGATTATCCCTCTCATTTTGCCACCGGAATCAGTGTTCAACTCACCCCACAGTGGAAAGTTAACATGGATGCCAAATGGACCGACTGGGATGTTTGGGAAGGTTACCGGTTTGAGTTTGAAAATTCCTATGAACTTGGCACCTTAGCGGGAGTCATTGCGCCGCAATATGCTGATTCAAATATTCTGACTCTTCCCAGGCACTATGAGTCGGTTTGGAATTTTGCCTTTGGTACAGAATATCAACTCAATGATTATTGGATTCTTCGCGCTGGTTGGGAACCACGGGCCTCTTCTGTACCTGATGATAAATTAGATGTGCTTCTGCCCATAGGAGATGCCGATTTGTATTCAGTGGGTATGGGCTTTCAATGGGATAATGATGTACACATCGACTTGGCGTTAGCATACTTCATATCCGAAAATGATATTCCAGCGGGTTCCAGTACCAATGCTAACGATATGAATATCAATACCAGCGCTTGGTATAACCCTTACACAGGGATGGATATCGAAACAAAAACCAGTGCGATAATGTTTGAATCCAGTTTTACATGGCAGTTCTAATACTGCCATGTAAAACTTTACCTGAAGAGATCAGCAGCAGTCTTTAATTGCTATGCAAATCCACATTCAATCCGCCCCAGGTGGTGTTGCCTACCGGCAATGCCTCCACACAGCCAGTTTGGCTGTTGCGGCGAAACAGTAATCCATTAGCCCCTGATAACGCCCGGGCGGCGACTACGTTGCCATCGGGTAGCTTCACCTTGGTACCGGCAGTTACATACAAACCCGCTTCCACAATGCAATCATCTCCCAGAGAAATGCCAATGCCTGCGTTGGCACCCAGTAGACTTCTTTGGCCAATGGCGTTCACCTGTTTGCCTCCACCAGAAAGCGTTCCCATGATGGATGCGCCTGCACCCACATCGGAGTTTTCACCCACAATGACACCTGGCGTCACGCGGCCTTCCACCATGGATTCACCCAGTGTGCCGGCATTGAAATTCACAAAGCCTTCATGCATTACGGTGGTGCCCTTGGCAAGATGCGCCCCTAAGCGAACGCGATCAGCATCACCAATTCTTACGCCTTCAGGAATAACGTAATCGGTCATGCGTGGAAATTTATCAATGCTTGGAACCGATAAATGGTGAGCTTCATCGGCGATTAATTCTCTAAGTTCTTCCACTCGTTCGGGCAGAACCGGCCCGGCAGATGTCCAAGCTACGTTGTTGAGTAAGCCAAAAATACCATCCAGATTGACTTGGTTGGGCTTAACCTCGCATTCCGACAGCAGATGCAAGCGCAGATACACTTCCTCGGTGGATTGTGCTGGTGCCTGCAAATCATCCACTTCTAATGAGATAATTTCATCCTCAATTACGCCCACTTTTTTCGCCAGGCAGTTGCGCGAAATGGCCTTGTTGGATTTTGGAAACCACACATCCAGGGTTTTTCCAGAGAGAGAATCTTTGTATTTATGGCCGGTTCGTATCATGGTTGTTTTCCTGATTAGTTAGCTGCGGCTTGCAAGGGGGGTTCCTGCAGAGCGCTGTTTAGCTGTTGTTTTAAATCTTCGGCAGGCGCGTCTTCTTTTGTTGGCGCCGGTTTCACGCCCGGCACAACGCCTTGATCCACCCAGCTTTGCACGTGACTGTTTAGCTGTTCATTGTTTGGTTGTTGTTCTAACGCAAGCATAAATGTTTTTATTTGGTGCTGTACCCAGTGATCGGCGTCCGTTTCTGTATTGGGTTGTGCGCTTTGTATCCAAGTGGATTGCAGAGCCTGGGCATCCTCTAAGGCCAGCTGTAATGTCAGCTGTAGAAGTTTGCGGCGGCGGTTGTTGGGGTGTTCTGAAACAGGTAAATCGGTACGGCTGTCTTCCCATTGGGAGACCTGTAAGAAACTGTCGTGGCTGCGGGCAGGTAGCTCGGCGTTGTAACGTTGCTCTCCCCAAAGCAGAAAAGCGATTACATCTAAGCCAATGCTCACGTCGGACTTATCCGTTAAGCCGTGTTGTTCGCGCAGGCTTTCTGCTTCCAAGGGTAAGCTGGAATCATTCACGATGCCGCTAAACGGGTAACCTTTCACGCTGTCGATATAGCCTGGCATTTCCAGTTTATTGCCCAGGTTTTGGTGAAGCGCCTCTAGTGCAAACTGGTGGTCGGCAGTAAAGCCCACCAAGGCTCGACTGGCCTGATAGGTTTCCTGGCAGCCCGTCCACTGAGTTCGAACCAGCTCCAGGTTTTCTGCATTCACATTGTCTAAGAACTGCTTGCCCAGAGTGAGCAGGGATTCTGCGCAAACCACCAACCCTGATGGCAATTCAGTGGTCGCTTGTTGAAAGGCCTTCAGCTGTTCTGCACGCTCAATGGAAAGCGGCTCGACTTGAGTGGTTTCAACGATAGGTTGCTCAATAGGCGCTACTTCTGGCTTGGGTTCTTCGCAGGCCCCAAGCGCAAACAGGGTGGCTGCAACAAAACCTAATCGTGCAACGAAATGCATGGCCAATTCCTTGTGTTGGCTTCTGCCATAAGTCGATCATCACCGTCCACCACGAAAGGGTGGGTTACCG
The DNA here is from genome assembly GCA_041626995.1 of Ketobacter sp. GTDB lineage: Bacteria > Pseudomonadota > Gammaproteobacteria > Pseudomonadales > Ketobacteraceae > Ketobacter. The sequence goes on from JBFKSL010000005.1 coordinate 10,998, forward strand.
CTTCTAGTAGAGGCAAATCGTTGATGGAATCGCTGTAAAAATAGCTGCCGTCCAGGTTGTGGTCGGTGGCTTTCAGCCAGGCCTGTAGACGCTCCACTTTGCCATCCTGATAGCAGGGGGTGCCCGATACCTTGCCGTTATAGCGCCCGTCTTCGATTTCAGGGTCGCTGGCCAAAATATCATCTACGCCCAGGGCCTCGGCGATGGGGCCGGTAATAAAGCGGTTGGTGGCGGTGATGATCAGTAGATAATCACCTTGATCCCGGTGTTTCGCCAGCAGCTGGTCTGCCTTCTTTTGGCGCATAGGGGCAATGTGGCTGGTCATAAATTGTTGATGCAGCTCAGCCAGCTCCTGCATTGAAAAACGGGTCAGGGGTTCCAGGGCAAAGGCCAGATATTCCATGATATCCAGCCGACTTTGCTTGTACAGTTCGTAGAAGTGGTCGTTCTGCTTGCGGTAAAAAGAGGCGTCCACAATGCCTTTTTCCACCAGAAATTCGCCCCAGGCGTGGTCGCTGTCGCCGTTTAAAAGGGTGTGGTCCAGATCAAAAATCGCAAGGGCCATGAAAATCTCGTTAACTCGCCAGGAAAATGATGGGCAGTGTATCAGGTTGCCGCAATGGGTAAAATCCAAGTATATCCGTTGGGTTTATAAAAACTTAGAAAAATCAAACAAATATGTCTATAGTTAAAGGCAGTGAAAATTTCTGTTCTGATCAATGGGTTAAGAAAAACCCAGTTGTGCGAAGGGGCAGACTAAGGTATTTATAGCCTTAGTGATGAATTGGAAATCGAAAAGTGATTGATGAGGACGGATTCAGGCCAAACGTTGGGATTATTTTGGCCAATCCTGTTGGGCAGGTTCTGTGGGCTCGTCGCATAGGGCAAGATGCTTGGCAGTTTCCTCAAGGCGGCATTGCGAAAAACGAAACGCCTGAAGATGCGTTATATCGTGAGCTGCGGGAGGAGGTTGGCCTAAAACCTGAAGATGTGAGACTGGTTAGCTGTACCCAGGGCTGGCTGCGCTATCGCCTGCCCAAGCGTTTTTTGCGCTATCGCAGTAAACCTCTGTGCATTGGCCAGAAACAAAAATGGTTTTTGCTGATGCTCACCGGTAACGAAAATCGGGTGAGCTTTCAATATGGTGACCCGCCGGAGTTTGATGACTGGCGCTGGGTGAGTTATTGGTATCCGTTAAATCAGGTGGTGTCGTTTAAACGCGAAGTGTATCGTAAGGCGCTGAAAGAGCTGGCGCCGTCATTGCATGCAGTAGCGGAAAGCAAATAATTAAATACTAAAACATAGGCTGCGAGAGCTGTTTTATGCTGGAAATCCTTAGACGTATCGTGCAAGAGGTGAATTCAGCGCCCGATCTATCTTCTGCATTGGAAGTGATGGTGGCGAGAGTGCGTTCGTCTATGGGTACAGAAGTGTGCTCCATCTATCTATTGGATCACAAAGCCAATCGCTACTACTTAATGGCCACCGAGGGTTTGAAGAAAGAAGCGGTGGGTCAGGCAACTTTGCATTTCTCTGAGGGTTTGGTGGGCCAGGTCGGTATGCGGGAAGAACCCATCAACCTGGATGACGCACCCTCACATCCTAAATTCCGCTATCTGCAAGAAACGGGCGAAGAGCCCTTCCACTCTTTTCTGGGCGTGCCCATTATCCATCACCGAAAACTGCTGGGTGTTATTGTTGTGCAGCAGCGGCAGAGTCGCCGTTTTGATCAGGAAGAAGAAGCCTTCTTGGTAACGCTTTCTGCACAGTTGGCTGCGGTATTGGCTCATGCCGAAGCCACTGGCTCAATTGATGGCATTTTTGGTGCGCAAGACGAATTGGCTGCCAAGTTTGACGGTGTGGTGGGCTGTGTAGGTGTGGCCATTGGCAAGGCGTTTGTGGTGTACCCACCGGCGGACTTCAAGTCGGTGCCAGACCGCGCTGTTAAAAATATAAAAACCGAAATTAAAACCCTGAATGAAGCCATTAAAAAGGTGCGCAACGACATTCGCGCCTTATCGGAAAAGGCAGCCTTAACTCTGCCGCCGGAAGAGCATGCTCTGTTTCAGGTATACGAACGAATGTTGGACGACAATGCCCTGGCAGGGGAAATTCGCCTGCACGTGGAGGCGGGCAACTGGGTGCAGGGCGCCTTACGAGAGGTGGTGACCAAGCACGTGGCTGCATTTGAGGCCATGGAAGATCCTTATCTGCAAGCGCGCGCCTCTGATGTGCGTGATCTGGGCTTACGTATACTGGCGTACCTGCAAGAGGCGAAAACCCTAATTGCGCCGATTCCTGAGCGCGCCATTATTGTGGGTGAAGACATCACGCCCACTATATTTGTGGATATTCCTCGTGAACGCATCGCTGGTATTGTTTCCTTGCACGGTTCCAGTAACAGCCATATGGCTATTGTGGCTCGCTCGTTGGGCATCCCCACCGTAGTGGGCGTGGGTGAGTTTCCCTTATCCCGATTAGAAGGTTTGACCTTGATTGTGGATGGTCATCGCGGCGAAGTGGTGGTGCAGCCCGGTGCCGAAGTGGTGCGTCAATACCAGACCATCATTGATGAACAGGCCTTGTTAACCAAAGAATTGGATGTGGTGCGCGATCTGCCCTGCGAAACCACCGATGGCCATCGAATTAATCTATTTGTGAATACTGGCCTGATGGCCGACGTGAATATTTCCCTACAGCGGGGAGCCGAAGGGGTGGGTTTATATCGCACGGAAATTCCCTTTATGGTGCGAGATCGTTTCCCTTCTGAGCTAGAGCAAATGGAAATTTACCGCCAGCAGTTGGAGGCTTTTTATCCTGCGCCTGTAACCATGCGCACCCTGGATATTGGTGGCGATAAAGCGCTACCTTATTTCCCCATTCAGGAAGATAACCCCTTCTTGGGCTGGCGCGGTATTCGTGTGACCCTCGATCATCCGGAAATTTTCCTTGTGCAAATTCGCGCCATGTTGTGGGCCAGTGAAAGCCTCGATAACCTGCGCATTATGCTGCCCATGATAAGCTCGGTGATGGAAATCGATGAAGCCATGCACCTGATTCACCGTGCTTATTTAGAGGTGTTGGAAGAGGGCGCTCACGTGCAGATGCCAGAAGTGGGGGTGATGATTGAAGTGCCCGCCGCTGTGTATCAGGTGAAAGATTTTGTGCAGCAATGCGATTTTATTTCTGTAGGTAGTAATGACCTTACGCAATACCTGTTGGCAGTAGACCGCAACAATCGCCGTGTGGCCAATTTGTATCAGGCATTTCATCCTTCTGTGTTGCGTGCGCTCAAAACCATTGTAGACACAGCCAAGGAAGAAAATGTGCCGGTTTCTATTTGCGGCGAAATGGCTGGCGACCCACGTACGGCGGTATTGCTGATTGCCATGGGCTATGAAACCCTAAGCATGAGTGCCACCAGCTTGTTGCGGGTAAAATGGGTGTTACGCAAAATTAGTATGGATAGCGCTAAGCAGTTGCTGGAAGAGATCTGGAGTTTAGATAACGCCGCTGTTATTAAGAGCCATGTGGATTTGATGTTGGATAAAGCGGGTCTGGGTAGTTTTATCCGGCCCACACTTGCAGGGACCATGGCGAAGGAGTCTGCTTAATCTAAGGAAGCTGAACTGTGTTGCCCGCTTCCACAACCATTGGGCTGCTTCTGTTAAGGTGGCGCTCTGTTAAAATGTTCACCTCACCCCGCTTAACCGAAATATTGCCTCCGTTATCAAAACTGGCTTCCAGGTCGGCATCTTTAAAATACACTTCTGTGCTGCCAACTCGTAAATGATAGGAAACATCGCTCGGTTTTAAGCGCGGCTGCAATATGAATTGTATGGTTCCCTGTTGCAGAGTGACTAAACGTGATTCTAAATTATCTTTTGAATGATTTTGCGAGAATTGCAGTTTGGCAACGCCATTTGTTAAAGTTAAAGCATCGCCATCAAAGTAGTTAACGATGACTTTGCTGTTTTTTCCCACGGCGACCACAATACCCTCTTCAAACTGAAAACCATCATTTATAGTTGTACCGTTAACCAGGGCCTTTCCTATAACAGAATGAACAGTTAACGGCAGGTCTTTACCAAAACAGAAAGAGGCGATTGTGCATAAAAATAAAAAGACAAAATGCCGTTTCATGTACCTTCCTTGTTGGCTGTTGCGTTATTTGAAAGCGCTTGCGCGTTCAGTGTTTCAAATAAAGTAACAAAACAACTCAACAAAAAGTATGAAATATCGCCATTACGCTTATGCAGGTTTTATCATTCTACAGGTTTAGCGGCCTACGGGGCGTTTCTGAAGTTTTCTTTGCAACGTTCTTCTGTGCATGTTCAAGGCTCTGGCGGTGGCGGATATGTTGCCATTATTTTCCATCAGCACTCGTTGAATATGCTCCCACTCCAGTCGCTCTGTGGAAAGTGGGGTATCCTCACTAATAAGTTGAGCACTGATATCATCTTGCAGCAGGCTTAAAATATCACGTGCGTTCACGGGTTTACATAAGTAGTTGTCTGCGCCTTTTTTTACGGCATCTACAGCCGTGGCAATGCTGGCATAGGCGGTTAACATCACCACTCTTTGTTCGGGTTTTTTCTGAAGAATCTCACCTAATAGTTGTAGGCCGCTTTCGGTGCCTAAATTTAAATCCAGTAAAACCAAATCAAAATTGTTTTGATCCAGCTCGGCCAATGCTTGCTGGCTGTTTTCTGCAATTGCAATAGTTTGATTGCGCCGCTGTAAAGAGCGTTGCATGGTTTGCAAAAATACAGGGTCGTCATCGACCAATAGAATATTAGCCAAATCAAGCTTCCTGTTTTGGTAGCCACACTTCTGCCAGTGTGCCCTGTGCGTTGTTGTGAATTTTTAGCGTGCCGCCAAGTCGATTGATGGTGGCGTTAGAAAGAAATAAACCCAACCCCAGTCCAGCATTGCTTTTACCTGACTCCAGAAAAGGTTTGCCTACTTCTTGTTGCAGATTTTTAGCCATGCCAGGGCCGTGGTCTTGAATGATTATGCCCACTTGCTGCGGTTGCTCTTCTAGCCAAATTTTCGGGTTGGATTCACTGGCTTTGGCGGCGTTATCCAGCAGGTTTAACAGTGCCTGCTCCAAAGTGGGTGTGCTAATGATAGCAATGTTTGGAACGCTTTTTTGAACCTGTAAGCTTAGCTGAGGGTGAAGTAGGGTGAACTGTTGTTGTAATTGCTTTAGCAGTTCATCGGCTGCTATATAGGAAACCGTTTCATTGCGTACGTGCTCCGCTTTTCGCATCATCTCATGCAATGTGCTTTTGCATAATTGTATTTGCGATTCCATGGTGTTTAGGTCAGCACGAATTTCTTCGTTACTGTGAAACTCTTTTAGGTCTTCCACTAAAATCGATAAAGTGGAAAGCGGGGTTCCCATTTTATGGGCTGCGCTGGCGGAGAAGGTGGCCAGGGCAATGAGCTGTTCGTCACGTAAAGTATCTTCCCGCTGCTGGGCTATGCGTTCTTTTTGTTTGCGTAGCGATGCCGCAAGGGGTTGCACCAAAACCAATAACAGTAAAGCTGATAAGCCAAAGGTGATCCACATGCCCAGCAAATGCAACTGCATAAACTGCTGGTGTGATTCATGACCTTGTAGGTTGCTATTCAATGGCAAATAAAATTCCGTTAAGGCGGTGTAAATGCCGATGGCGCAAGCAGCCATTAGAATGCTGGCCTGCCAACTCAAAATGGCCGATGCCATGGCTACCGGCAGTAGCAGTAAGGAAATTAATGGATTGGTATGGCCGCCACTGTCATGTAAAAACCAGCCTAGTAAAAGCATGGAGCACAGCAATAGCAGCAAGTAGATGTCGGTGCGCGGTTGTCGGTTGGGTTGTGCGGCGATAGCAATGATTAATGCTGAAATGGCTTGCAGAGGAATGGCCAACCAATACAGTCGACTGGGAAGAGGGTAGCCCTGCCAATGAAAAGACATCGCTGCCACCAGCATGCTGGCGGTGATCAGCAGCATATACCACTTTAAGAACGTTAAACTGTTAGCGGGTAATGGCTGTTTAAACCAGGGGGGCTTGTTTGGGTTGCTCAATTTAAGGTTCCAGGTTCATGGTTAATTCAACACAGCCTATAAGCTCCCCAGCGCTATTCCAGCTCCATTCCATAAATTCCATTTGGTTTTGAGTATTTAAGCGCAGCACCGTGCTGGAACGGGTGCCATAGCCAAAATCAGCACCTTCAATAAAGCGGGAAGAGAAAACCCGCTCAAGCTCCACGCCAACACCGGTATTTGGCAGCGAGTGATCCGGTGCCCGCTGGCGGTGGTTCAGAATGGGAAGTAGGGATTGTAAGGTAAAGTCCTGTTGCTGTAGAGCTTCTGCCAGAGCCTGTTTGCCTGCTTCAACTTTTGGCCAGGGGGAGTTCAGGCTGGCGTTGCTAAGTCCATGGAGGCCTTTGTCTAGCTTCTTCATGGATCTTGAGCGATTGCTGTAGTGCCAAAGCTGATCCCCATGACCACACAACAAGTTGAATCCCTCGTAGTGCTGGCCCTGTTCAGCCAGCTGATGCAGGTAGTTTTCGCAGGTGTCCGTCCCCTGCAAAAAATGATTCACTAACTGGCCACGGCTAATGGGGTTAGCGGGTACCTCCTGCATAGGGTTGCGCACATTGGTAACGGCTGCAAAGCGACCGTTCTGCGCCATGCCCATCCAAGTGCCGCCACCGGTTAGGTCTTTACCCGCCACAATCCGTGGGCTGCCGGGCCACTCGTGGGCGGCTTGAGTAGGACGCTGAAAGTACTCATCCCGGTTGGCGGCAATCACCAACGGGTACTGGGGGTGAACCTGGCGGGCGATCAGAATAAGACACATGTTTAGAAAGCCACTTAATGGTGTAAACTAGGGCCACAATAATAAGCCCATACTCGCGCTTTACAAAATTTGAGCGTTATCGCAAAAGGAATCCAATGATGTTGAAGTTTCCGGAGATCGATCCGGTATTGTTGTCCCTGGGCACATGGGATATTCCCTTGATTGGGGAAACCACCTTGGCCATTCGCTGGTACGGTTTGATGTATCTGGTAGGGTTTGCCGCTGGCTATTGGTTGCTGGCAAGGCGGGCAAAAAAGCCCGATTCCGGCTGGACTCAAGAGCAAGTTAGCGACCTGATCTTTTATGGTGCCCTGGGTGTGGTGCTCGGTGGTCGTATAGGATACGTGCTGTTCTATAACTTCAACGCTTTCCTCAATGATCCTATGCTCTTATTCGCCTTCACCAAAGGGGGCATGTCCTTCCATGGTGGTTTCCTGGGTGTCGTGGTAGCCGTGTTGCTGTTCGCCAAAAAATACAGCAAAAACGGCTGGGATATACTGGATTTCGGTGCTCCTATTGTGCCTATTGGTCTGGGCGCGGGCCGTATCGCCAACTTTATCAATGGTGAGCTGGTGGGCCGCCATACGGATGTGCCTTGGGGTATGGTATTCCCCCATGTGGATATGATCCCTCGTCACCCCTCCCAGCTCTATCAGGCGGCGCTGGAAGGCGTAGCGCTGTTCTGTATACTGTGGTTTTTCTCCGCCAAGCCTCGGCCTCGTTATGCGGTGAGTGCGCTGTTTGCGTTCTTTTATGGCGTGTTCCGCTTTACGGTGGAGTTTGCCCGTCAGCCCGATGATCATATAGGCTTTGTGGCATTAAATTGGATGACCATGGGGCAGATCTTATCGCTGCCTTTGATTTTTACTGGCCTGGTGCTGTGGTACTTGGCTTATTTTCGCAAGAAAAACTGAGACAGATCTAACGAATGAAACAATATCTTGATCTTCTGCGCCATATTCAAGAAAACGGCGTGACCAAAAGTGATCGTACCGGCACCGGCACCACCAGCGTGTTCGGCTATCAAATGCGATTCGATTTATCCCAGGGCTTTCCTTTGGTAACCACCAAAAAAGCCCACTTAAAATCCATCGTTCACGAACTGCTGTGGTTCATCAAAGGCGATACCAACATCGCCTACCTAAAAGAAAATGGCGTTTCCATCTGGGATGAATGGGCCGACGAAAACGGCGAGCTGGGTCCGGTATACGGTAAGCAATGGCGCAGCTGGGAAGGCCCCAATGGCGAAGTGGTCGACCAACTGAAAAACCTGTTAAATGAAATCCAAGTCAACCCCGATTCCCGTCGCTTGGTGTTAAGCGCCTGGAACCCGGTGGTGCTGCCCGATATCACCAAAACGCCCAAACAAAATGCTGCAGAAGGCAAGCAAGCTTTGCCTCCGTGTCACTGCCTGTTCCAATTCTATGTGGCCGATGGAAAACTGTCCTGCCAGCTATACCAGCGCAGTGCCGACGTATTTTTGGGTGTGCCTTTTAATATTGCTTCTTACTCTTTACTTACCCTAATGATGGCGCAAGTGTGCGGTCTGCAGCCTGGCGATTTTGTGCATTCCTTCGGCGATGTGCACCTGTATTCAAACCATATGGAGCAGGCCCAGGAGCAACTCCAGCGCGAGCCGCGCTCCTTGCCCACCATGAAGATCAACCCCGATGTGAAATCCCTATTTGATTTTTGCTATGAGGATTTCGAACTGGTAGGTTATGATCCTCATCCACATATCAAGGCGCCAGTGGCGATTTAATTTTCAGGGAAGAAAACCATGATCTCCTTAATTGTGGCCAAGGCCGACAACGGCGTTATTGGCTATGAAAATAAAATGCCCTGGCATATCCCCGCCGAGTTGCAATACTTCAAAGCGCGCACCATGGGTAAACCCATCATTATGGGACGTAAGACGTTTGATTCCCTGGGCAGAGTGCTGCCGGGCAGGCCCCATGTGGTGGTTAGCCGATCAAAATTGGATTTGCCTGAAAACTGCTATAGTGTGAATTCCCTGGAAGCTGGCATTGCGCAAGCCCAAGCCCTAACGGAAGGCGATGAAGTGGTGGTGATCGGTGGCGCTGAAATTTACCGTCAGGCCTTGGATAAAGTGGATCGCCTTTATATTACCGAGGTGCATTTACAACCCCATGGGGATACCTTTTTTCCCGATATAAACCCGGATCATTGGCGGGAAATTGAACGCGAAGACGTTCCCGCCAATGAAAATTCTGCAATTGCTTACAGCATTGTGACCTATCAACGTAACTAACGACGATACGCTATGTTCAAAAATTTATTTAAACCCAAATGGCAAAGCTCCAAACCCCAGGTTCGTATTAAAGCGCTGGAAACTCTAGACGTTAACAACGAAAACGATTTCCATGTTATTGAACTGATGGCAAAAGGCGACGTGGAAAATAACGTGCGCTTGGCAGCCATGAAACGTATTCCTCAGCGCGATAAATTACTAACGCTGATTGGGCAGGAAAAAGACAGCAGTGTGCGCTTTGCCGCCATCGAACATTTGATCAACGTATTAGTGCAAAACCAAGCCGGTATCGACCCAGTTGTACGTGACATGGTGAAAGAGCTGGATGGTCATGCTCTGGTTGCCATTATCGAGCAAACACAAAGTGCCGATTTGGGGTGTCTGGCTATTGAAAGCCTGCAAGATGAAAGCGTATTAGAAAATTACGCGGTGAAATTAAGTTTGGCGCAAATGCGTCAAGCGGCGGCTCGTAAATTAGTTTCAGAAGATGTTTTGGAACGGGTTCTTAAAGCCAGTAAGGGCAAAGACAAAAGTGTATGGCGCATTTGTAAAGATAAGCTTAACGAGCTGCGCGAAGCACAAGATCAGGAAGCCAGTATTGAACAGCAAATTGCTGATTTGTGTAAGAGCCTGGAAACTCTTTCCCGTTTGCCCTACGACAACCTTTATGGGCCGAAGTTAGAGCATCTGCAAAAACAATGGCAACGACTGCAGCATCATGCCGATAATGAAGCAGCGCAGCGTTTTAATCGAGCCTTTACTTTGTGTAAAGCGGTTATCGACGATATTCACAATGAGCAAGATCGTTTGGCCGAAGAAACCAAGCGTCAGCGTGAGGCTCTGCAAGAACGCATGGCGGCCTGCGAGCAATTGGAAGAAGCAGTGAAGCAGTTAAGCAGCATTGCTGTGTTGGAACCTTCAGACATTCCTGCCTTGCAAGCTCTGCTTAATACTCAAAAGACTCGCTGGGATGAAGCCGCCAAAGTGGTAGAGCCCGCAGCCGACGAGCGTAAACGTTTTTCACGCATCCATAACTTGTTGCAACGGGCGCTGGATGCCGTGCGCAAGCTGAGCGAGCATGATGACGCTATTCGCAAAGCGGCGCAGTCCATTTTGGACATACAGGAAGCCAATATGGCTACCCTGCAGGAAAAACGCAAAGCATTAAAAATTGCTGTGGGTGATATGGTGTGGCCGGAAGAATTGGCTTGGCCAGAAAGCCTAAAGCTGCAACAGCAGGCCATGGCTCATTACGATCGCCTGCACAGTAAAGCGAAAGCGCTAGAGCAGGAAGCCATTGATAATATTAAAAGCATCTTCAGTGAGCTGAAAAATGAGATCGAGCAAGGCCATCTAAAGCCTGCTAATCGGTTGCTGAAAGATGCCAGCCAATTGGTGAAACACCTTCCAATGAAAACGGCTTCTAGCTATCAAAAGCAATTACGTGAACTCACTGTAAAAGTGAATGAGTTGCGTGACTGGCAAGGTTTTGTGGCTACTCCGAAAAAAGAAGAACTGTGTGTGGAAATGGAAGCCTTGGTTGGCGTTGAAATGGACCCACAGGAATTGGCCAATAAAATTCGTCGCTTGCAAGATGAGTGGCGTAATTTAGGCGAGGCCGATAAAGGCCGCAATAAAGAATTGTGGGAACGCTTCAGAAAAGCCGCTGATACTGCTTATGAACCTTGTCGCGGCTATTTCGATAAATTATCCGAAACCCGTCAGGAAAACCTCAATAAACGCCGCGGTGTGTGCGAGCAATTGCAGACTTATATTGCTCAATATGATTGGGATAACGCAGATTGGAAAGCGGTCAATGAAGTCTACGAAACCGCGAAAAGCGAATGGCGTTTGTATACGCCGGTGGAGCGCAAGGAAGGTAAAAAAGTTCAAGAGCAGTTTAATGGCTTGCTTGACCAGCTAAGGGATCGTTTGCAGGGCGAGTTTAATCGTAATAAAGCCAAAAAAGAAAAGTTGATCGCCGAAGTGGATGCGCTGCTGGAAATGGAAAACCTGGCGGAGGCTATCGACAAGGCCAAAGGTTTGCAGAGGCAGTGGAAGGACGTGGGCATGGTGGCCCGTCGCGATGATTCTAAGTTGTGGAAACAATTTCGCGCAGCCTGTGACAAAGTGTTTGAGCGTCGTGATCAAGAGCGCGAAGTGGCACAAAAAGAGCGCGAACAAAATTTGGTGAATGCCGAGCACGTTTGCGAACAGATTGAGCAATTGGCCGAAGCGGAAATTACTGACCTTAAAGCGGCTAAGCAGGAATTCAATCAACTTAAACAACGCTTTCAAGATATTGGGCTCTTCCCTCGTGAACAGCAGGATGCCATTAAAAGTAAATTTAAAGCGGTTTGCGAACATTTCAATCAAGGTGTTAAAACTGCCCAAGCGGCTCAGCGACAACTGGGTTTTAAAGAGTTGTGGCGTAGAGCGGGTATTTGCGATGAGCTAGAGGCTAACCTCTTGGCATCAACCCAAGCGGATATGTTTGGCGACTCCAATCAGCAATGGGAAAACGATAAGCCTTTGCCACCAGCAGCGCAGACTTCATTGCAGCAACGTTATGAAGCATTGCAAGCAGGTGCGAAGCCCGATGACGCAACACTGCAAGCCAATGCAGAGCAATTGCATGATTTGTGCATTAAGCTTGAAATCGCAGTTGGTGTGGATTCCCCTGAAGAGGATAAGCAACGCCGTATGGAGTTGCAGGTTAGTCGATTATCCGATGGCTTAAATCAGCGAGCCGATGCGGCCACTGGTGGTGAGCAGGTTGAAGCGTTGCAAATTGAATGGTGTGCTGTTGGCCCTGTGGTGGCAGATGTTCGTGAGCAGTTTGGTAAGCGCTTTAAATCGGTTTTGGAAAAACGCTCTGCCTAACGCGCATTCTGCAAGCAAAAGAAAAGGGCGTTTTATCATTAAACGCCCTTTGATCACTACTTTGCGTAAGTCTGTTCCAGATATTCCACAATATCGGCAGATTCAAACATTTCCTGCCCAGTATTGGGGTCAATCAAATAGGGCACCATCATTTTACCGGAGCGTTCGATAAAAGCAGGTCGCGACGGGCTTTTCTTGCCAACGTTATGCAGTAGATAGGGAATTTCCATCTCACATAATTTTTCCCGCACGATACGGCAAAAAGGTGAAGCTTCGAAGCTGTAGAGTTCCAGCATTTTTTGCGGTTGTGTTGACGGTTGCTGCTTCCAGCCTTTGGCCGGGCGCAACGCGGAAGCAAAAGAGCTGTTGGCCAGGGCCAGTGGGTTATCGCTAATTAATACGCTGGGTTTGCGTCCATCACCGTAGGTGTCAAACAGGTAGTGCACGATGTCTCCAGACTCATAACCTTCCCAACCGGTGTTGGGGTCAACGAGATAGGGAAATTGTGTTTTACCGGCTTGGTTTTTCAATTGTGGGCGAAAGCGAGTGCCTTGCTTCGGGCAGGGGCGAATTTCTGCATTCAGGTTCAGCTCCGTTAGAGCCTCGCGTACTTTGCGGCAATAGGGGCAGAATTCGAAATCGTAAAGCACCAATGGTTGCAGATCTTTGTGGCTTACAGCATTGGCGGCACTTAAGCCCGCGCCCAGGCGCGCAACCGACACCGCAAAGGCATTGGCAACGTTAAGACTGATCATGAGACATTCTCTACAATGGGTTTAGGATTTAATTCCTAAAGATTTGCGAATCTGCTGGCATGAGCTGCTTACCAGTGAGAACAAGGATTCTTCGCTAGTGCTTACCGCTACGTTCTCAATTACGTCATTGCGGATGGATAGGGTAACCTCACACTGGTTAGCGCCCATACCTTTTTGCTTATCAATGTAGGTCCATACCTGTGCGCCAGAACGGGTTTCATTGCGCTTGTTAGGTAGCCCCAGCTTTTGCTCAGCCAAAGTGGAGGGTTGCCCTTTCAGAGTTTGAACTATTGGATCGTCTTCTTGCTGGAATACAGCACTGCTGCAGCCAGACAGTAAAATCGCGGCGGTAGCAATGGATGCTAGGGTTTTCATGTATATCCCTCATTGGTATCTAACTTGTTGTTTTTATGTGGGGATGAAAACCCCTGTGCGGCTATTGTCACCAATTCAGCCGCCGGGATGCAAGTGTCGGTTTTTATAATTGTGTAATTTCGGTCTAATTCAGCCAGTGCTTAATGGCTGGTGCGGATTCCTCGTCCAATTCAATCCCCACCAGGTAGTTTCCTTGCTGGGTTTCGCTCACCCAGCGTACGATTCCGCTGATGAGAGTGCGCTCGCCGCTGTCAGAGTTGATCCACAAGGCAATTTCCGCCTGTTCTAGCACATGAAAATCCAATTCCACCTGTAAGCCGCTGCTGGAAGCATTAATGGCGCTGGCTTTGTTTTGCTCCATCTTACTGATTTGACTGGAGGAAATGGACTCGATAAAGAGGGTTTCCTCAATGGCTGAGCGAGGGGAGCTGCGGCGTTCGTCTTCAGTGCTCATAACGGGGTCTCGTTGTTATTGTTTCAGTTGATCTTTGCTTAATAGTTAAACAAATGCAACTCGGTAGAAAATGGTCTGTATTAAGAGTAGACCCTAACCGCCTGATTGAGTAGCCGGTAGCCAGATTTGAAACTCTACCCCCTTGTTTTCTGGAAGGTTTCTCGCCATGGCTCGGCCGCCATGGGCTTCGGCAATCAGACGTACGATAAACAGCCCCAGTCCCAGATGAGGAGCCTCAGTATCTCCTTGGGTGCGGCTTGAAACCAGGGAATCGAACACCTGATTTTCCAGGTTTTCTGGAAGTGGAGGGCCGGGGTTGGCCACTTGAATCTGAAATCCGTCGTCTTTCTGCCTTAAAGAAAGCTCTATGGTGCTGCCCTGAGGGGCAAAACTGCGTGCGTTATCGATCAGTTTGTCTATTAGTTGTGCCATCAATTCCGGGCTGCCCAATACGCTGGCCTGGGCGAGTGGCGTACCAAAGCCAAATTGATGATCCGGGTAAGTATCCTGATAGGCTTGCTGTAGGTTTTGCAGAAGATCCAATAAATCAAATGGCCGCATCTCGCTTTGCTGAATAGTTTGCTCCACGCGGCTGGCCTCGCTCATGGCCGACAGGATCTGGCGCAGGCGCTCCACCCCTTGTTCAGCCCGCTGTAAATAGGCTTCGCTATCGGGCTGAGTTTCCACCAGCTCCAGTGACGATTTTACAATGGCTAACGGTGTACGCAGTTCATGGGCCAGTTTACCGTTTAAGGTTTCCAAATAATCGGTATAGCCCTGTATTCGTTGCAATAGCTGAAAGTAGCTGCGGGAGAGGTCACCAATCTCATCGTCTCGTTTGGATGCTTGAAAACCATGCACTTTGCCATCCCCGCTGATGCTTTGTTCCACGCTTTGTTTTAAGGAGCGGATGCGCCACGACAGGCTGCTGGCATACAGCACTAAGATAGCGATGACCACCGCCATGGTTACGAGGGTTAGGTGGCTTACCCGCTGTAGCGCACGATTGGTTAAGCTGATCAGCGCATCGGCCGTTTGAGTTAAGAGTAAATAGCCGCGCAACTGACCTTCTTGTTCCAGGGGCTGTACGGTGAGCAGTACGGATTGGTTCTTGTCATCAATCTGGTACCAGTTACTCAAAGTGCGCTGCTGAAGTGGCAGGTTCTCCAGGGCAAAGCGATCCTGATAGCGGCTGAGATCCAGCCCATGAAGAGGCCAGGGGCGTTGGCTGCTACGGGGGGTGAGCTTGTCCACCAGCATACGATAAAAGCGCCCAACCGCCTGATCCAACATGCCCCGTGTGCTGGGTTGCGGTTCTAGCTCGATGGATTCCTGTAGCCAGTTTCGCTGCTGCGAAAGGGGCCAACCCTGAGGATTCACCAAGACCACATCCTGATCTTTGCGGCGATGTTGATCCAGTAAAGAATATTGCGAAGAGGGTTTTAGCCACAGTGAAGGCTGATTGTTGGTGCGGCTGCTAATGATTTGCACGGGTGCTCTGGGCTTTGTGCGTGCGGCTCGGGTCTCAACATCCACATGGGTCAGCAGCTTGTGCATGGGCACGGCGATTTCTACGGTAAAACCTGTTGCGGTTTCTTGCCACCAGGCTTCAATATCATTGTCAGGTTGGATTTGTTTACTGCGCTCTTGCCAGCGCATCACCTGTAGCTGTCCCGGAGCGCTGGTGAAGAACAACCACTGATATTTCTGCGTACCATTTTGAGTGATCAGGCGTACATGGTCGCTGTATTGGAAGGATTTGCCAGGGTCGTGGTAGTGCAAAGCATCCTTTTTTACCGTGAGAAACAGGTACAGTTTGTTTTGGTAAATGGATTTTTGCAGAAAAGCCTGGGGGCTTAAGGGGTGGCGATGGTGAACTTGCCAATCATCGCCGTAGCCGTCCATTTGTACAGGTTGATAGCGTAAAGCGGTGTAAAACACGGGTTGAGTGCTGGCAATGGGCTCGGGCAGTTGCGTATTTTTTGCAACCATCTCCGTGAGAATCAGGCTTTTTTCCAGGGTGGCCTGTGCCTGGTTTTCTCTTAAAACCTGCTCCATTTCCTGCACATACTGGCAGCCTGCCCAAGGCAGTAACAGTATGGTGATGGAAACCAACAGCAGTTGTGTTCGTAGGCCCAAGTTGATTGTGTCCGTTTAAGCGCTGGGGATATGCCAACGATAGCCCATTCCATACACGGTTTGAATGCCGTCAAACGCTTTATCAATACTGAGGAATTTTTTTCGAATGCGTTTGATGTGTGAAGTGATGGTGTTGTCGTCCAAGACTACGCTGGCGGCATCCATTAATTGTTGACGGTTTTTAACATGGCCAGGGTTTTTCGCCAGAGCGTGAACCATCCAGAATTCCGTTAAGGTGAGTTCGAGTGGTTGGCTCTGCCAGCTGGCATGAAGGCGATCCAGATCTAATATTAGGCCGGAGCGCTCGATGGTTTGGGCGTTTTCCTTGGGTTCATGAAGGGCGTTGAGACGGCGGAACAGAGCGGTAATGCGAGCACTAAGGTGGGGTAGGCTGATGTCTTTGGTTAGGTAATCGTCTGCCCCCAGACGTAAGCCGGATATGGCGTCCAGCTCACTGTCACGTGCGGTGAGAAATATGATCGGTAGCTGCGGCGCCATTTGTCGCAGCTCGCGACACAGATCAAAACCACCTTCGATTTCATCTTGTAGTCCGATGTCGATGACTGCCATGTCGGGCAGTTTTTGCTGCATGCCCTCTATGGCTTCAGGCCGTGAAGCGTAGGTACTGATCTGATAGCCCTGCTTGGTTAAGAATGCTTTGTAATTTTCGCGAATGGCGACTTCATCTTCGATTAATGCAATGTGTTTGGCCATAGAGCGTTTCTAGAATTTGTTGTGGTTTTTCTTAGTGTAACTGAAAAAGTTATCGAGAAAGGCGGTTGCCACAATTCATCATAATTGGTCAGGTTACAGCAGAAATAAAAAAGAGCCCTATTGGGCTCTTTAAGAAATAAGCGATAAGAGGATCAAATTCCGTAGATGATGTTCTTCTCACTCTTGAGGAATTCGGTTTTATCCTGCCAAACGAATTCTCCCTTTTTGCTGTCGAGCAATTTTAGCGTTACGCGGTAAAAAACTTGCTTGGTCTTGGGTTGGGTGCGAATTACGTTACTGATCTCACCTA